>NZ_LDOV01000038.1 GCF_001029435.1 Photobacterium aphoticum
GAATAATACGCACGAACCGACTCTGTTTTGGCTTGATTATGCACATCGAAAATCAAGCCGCTGTTTTATAATATATTTGATTCGCTTGGGCGCAAAATGGACACATCCAACAACTAAAGATTTAATAATTCACATACTACTCATTCTTAAAATGGGTAGTATGTGTTTATCAATTAATTTGTTTTCACTTTAAAACCAAAAGCATACTCATACCACCTATCATGGAATTCTTTAATCACAGTAGATTTGCTTATAGACATCATTACTTTTAATTGATGAACATGTGTAGCGTGATATGACCAACGAGCAATATTGGGATATGTTTTTGAAGAGATGTGAGTCAAGTCATACGCAGATCTATTACCCATATCATACAGTGGAAGAATATTTTCTAATGTATTAAACCCTTCTTCATACAAATCTCTTGCGTAAATGTTGCTATCATATTCTTGAAGATCATATAGTCCAAGCAATGCAAAAATAAAACCATTCAAAACATGGCTAGACGGTGTTGTAGGATATTCTTCGTAGACAGGCCTAGAATCATAATAATCAAGAACGCCACCTGAACTTACTGGAACTGAATATATTTGAAGAGCTGACCTTGCTGAATCAAGATATCCTTCATCCCCTAACAAGCTATGTGCTCGGACTAAATGTGAGATGGCTAAACCTTGTGCCATCGCTGAATACCAACCAGCTTTCATTACCTCAGTTCTTCCACTGTAGAACATGTGATCAAATTCAGACGGCCAAGCCCCTAGAGAATCTTGCTTTTCTAATAACCAATCAGCTACTCTTTTTATTATTCGTGTGTGATTTGTTTTACTAGTTGATACACTAAATACATCTACATCACCTCTTACCTTAACTGATAATAAACTCTTGTATGTTGCTCCAAACATTTTTTTAACGTCTGTTTGCAAATCTCTGAAAATAGTAATCCTTCTGTTTTCAAAAGTTTTCAAAGGAACACCAACATAATAGTACTTATCATTCAAACTATGACTACCTGAGCCTGCATTTAACTGTATATGCTTTATACCATCCGTGGTTTCGACTTCAAAGTATACCCTATAATTTGCATTTCTAAAGGCAAGGTCTAAATTAATGTACTTTTCACTACTGTTAATCTTCAGCATATAAGAACTATCTAAGCCTGTGAATCTTACGCCTTCACCATTTGCTGATATATTATCTTGACCAGAATAATTTATCCATTTATCAACAGAATTATCATAATTACTATCTATATCGCAATTATGTCCACATTTCAACTTTTGTGCATGATGGGATATACCATAATGCAATATCGATATTGGGTAATAATGCTGCCCCCACCTAAAGTTATTTACAGGTATTGAGTGTCCATCAAAATAATTATCCCAATTTTCAACTGCAATTTTATCAAAATTAAGGTAATTACCAGTCGGTGTATAACCTGCAACATCTCTAAATATTGCATTGTTATGCTTAAAATATACAACCCCATTTTTTTCACTCGAATATGCTTCATAGTATGGCTTGATAAAAGAAAATGGAAAATATATTTCATCTCCTTTTTTTATACCATCAATAATCTGCCTACCTTCATTGACATCAACAACAATAGGTTCGTACGAACAGACAAATGACGGATACAACAATAATATATACATTAATCTTTTCAATTTTTAGCCTCCGCTAACTCATAACAACAAAGTCGATATGATAGACATGAAAAAACAAAGCTTCATTGATATTGATCCATATAAACGACTGTAAAATTAACACTTAACGATGCAATAAATATTAATTACATTATATTTGCGATTCATAACTCATTTATTGTATTTCAATAAAGACTTTGAATAGCATTTCAAAGTATCCATAAGGATTTTAACTTCATACTTACTATTGGTAATCCAGTTACAAGCTGAAAAATTTCTCTTATAAATCATTGTCCTGCAAACCATCCAATTCAGGGCGAGAGCATGAATGCT
>NZ_LDOV01000039.1 GCF_001029435.1 Photobacterium aphoticum
CCACAGGCCCACAGGACCACAGGACCACAGGACCACAGGACCACAGGACCACAGGACCACAGGACCACAGGACCACAGGACCACAGGACCACAGGACCACAGGACCACAGGACCACAGGACCACAAATGATTTTGATTTTGCTCTTACTCGGAGCGAAGCGTGACCCGTCCCTAGGTACTCGCCCCTGCTTTCCCCAGCCATAAAAAAACCAGCCCGTAGGCTGGTTTTTCGATTCAGTGGCTTTCACCGATTATTTTGCTGCTTCTAGCTCGCCGCTTTCTTCATCGGCCAGGTCGGTTTCACCTTTGCCTTTTGAGCGCTTGATGATCAGAGCTGTGATACCGAAGGCACTGATAAGGCCCGCTGCGGTAGACAGGGTCATTGGCAGACCGAAGCCTAGCTGGCTGTTATTCAGGATGAAGGTAATACATACCGTGGTCATGAAGATAGCCGGTACTGTTGTGATCCAGTGCAGTTTGTTGTGGCGCAGCAGGTAAGCCGATGCGGTCCACAGCATCATCACTGCGGTTGCTTGGTTTGCAAAGCCGAAGTAACGCCAGATAATTGCGAAGTCAACCTGAGTCAGAATGCCACCCACTACGAATAGCGGTACAGCCATTAGCAGACGGTTACGCAGGGTTTTCTGCTCCATGTTGAAGTATTCAGCCAGGATCAGACGGCTTGAACGGAATGCTGTATCACCTGATGTGATTGGCAGGATAACCACACCCAGGAAGGCAATGATACCGCCGAACACACCCAGTAGACCCATAGATGCCGTGTATACCACGTTACCCGGACCGCCGTTAGCAACCGCTTCGTTCAGACCTTCTACTGAGCCGAAGAAAGACAGGGCAACCGCACACCAAATCAGGGCAATCACACCTTCACCGATCATTGCACCGTAGAAAACGAAGCGGCCGTTCTTTTCATTTTCCATACAACGCGCCATCAGCGGAGACTGTGTTGCGTGGAAGCCTGAAATCGCACCACAAGCAATGGTGATGAACAGGGCTGGCCATAGTGGTAGATCGTTCGGGTTCATGTTAGTGAACATCTGGCTCATCTCGTAGCCCGCTAGCAGTGAGTGCTCGCTAGAGAACGCCATTGCAGTGATAAGACCGACAGACATGAAGATCAACAGTGCACCGAAGAACGGGTAGAAACGGCCGATGATTTTATCGACAGGGACAATCGTCGCCAGAATGTAGTAAGCGAAAATCACAACAACCATGGTGGTCATCGACAGGCCGATGTCGGTCTGCTCATTCACCAGGTTGGTGATCATGCCCGCAGGCGCTGAAACGAACACCACACCCACCAATAGCAACAGCACGATAGCAAAAATATTCATAAAGTGTTTTGCACCGTTGCCCAGGTAGCGACCGGTAATGCTTGGTACAGAGGCGCCGCCGTTACGCACAGAGAGCATGCCTGAGAAGTAGTCGTGTACCGCACCGGCGAACACACAGCCTAGGACAATCCACAGCATCGCAGCCGGACCGTATAGCGCACCCATGATTGGGCCGAAGATTGGGCCAACACCGGCAATGTTCAATAGCTGTACCAGGTACACCTTCTTGTTAGACATCGGCACGTAGTCCACGCCGTCATTTTTGGTGTAAGCCGGTGTTTTACGGTTTTCGTTAATACCGAAGACTTTCTCAACAAAGGCACCGTAGATGAAATAGCCACCGACGAGTGCTGCGACACACATTAGAAACCAAGCCATATGCTTATCTCTCTTTTCCTTGGTAGTGGGTTGAATTGCGTTCCTTGCCTGACACCACGGCAATCGGCGCAATGCTTCTTTTGATACATGCCATGGTAATGATTTAGGAGCAATAATCATCCGCTAAGAGAGTGAGTGGCGTTATAGCGGTGTGAGTGGTCGATATGACTATTAAGCGGTTTTTCCGTGCTATAACGCTACTTTTTCCGAGCGGTAACGTTTGCGAAGATTATTCTGAAAATGTGATCACGGCATACCTGCTGATTGCGCCAATAGACGTTTACGCTAATAGCTGGTTAGGGGATGGGAAGAAAGTATAGGGAGAAGGCATCGTGTGTCGGCCCCCGTTAACGACGGGGGCGCTGTGGTATGGCGTAAAGTCGCATGATGAAAGAGGCGGTGCGACGTAAGCGTCGTATGACGAAGAGAAAAGAGGCTGTCGGCTTAGTTCAGACCAAAGCGATCTTTGAGCTCTTTGAGATAACGGCGACTGACCGGCACCTGATGGTGGCTTTGGGTGGTGATCTCCGCCAAGCCATTTTCTAGCAGTTTGATTTCACGGATCGCCTGCGGGTGGATCAGGTACTGGCGGTGACAGCGGATCAACGGTGTTTTCTCTTCCAGTGTTTTAAGGGTCAGCTGAGTCGTTGCTTTGCTGGTCTTACTCACCACATGCACGCCGGACAGATCCGAGTAAGCGGTTTCAATCTCGGCCGGACGCAGCAAGATAATGCGGTTATGACCGGTGCACGGGATCAGCTCCAGCATGTCACTGACCAGCGGCGCGTAATCAACCGGCTGGCATTCACGGGTTAAGCGCTTGAGGGTTTTCTCCAGACGTGCCGGTTCAACCGGTTTGAGCAGGTAATCAAATGCATTATCTTCAAACGCCTGCAGGGCGTAGTCGTCATAGGCGGTGACAAACACCACTTTGGGCATAGTGTCCGGATCGAGCATGCTCAGCAGTTCGATGCCGGTGATCTGCGGCATCTGGATATCGAGAAAAATCGCATCCGGTTTGAGCGTGTTGATTTTTTTCAGGGCCTCAATGGCATTGCTGCATTCGCCGATCACGTTCACTTTGCCGCTTTCTTCCAACAGATCCATCAACTCTTCGCGGGCATATCGTTCATCATCAATGACGAGGGCGTTAATCATGCAGCGTGTTCTCCTTACGTGGGGTTGTGGCATGCGTGAAAGGCATGCGAATGGTGGCGCGTGTCCATAATTGAGGCTGATAACTCATGGTCAGCCCGTACTGTTTACCAAAGCGGTTTTTCAGGCGCTTATCGACAATTTTCATGCCAAGGCCGTGTTCTTTGTCTTCCGGTTCTGTGGTGCTGGCTGATGCGAGGGGATCGGTCTCTTGATAGTTCCCGGCATTGTCTTCCACTTCTAGGATCATGTCGTTGTCTTGCACATAGCCATTAATGGTGATTTTACCATCTTCCAACAGTGAGGATGTACCGTGTTTGATGGCGTTTTCTACCAAAGGCTGCAAGGTAAATGTCGGCAAAGGGTGGTGTAGCAGCTCTGGGCTGACATTTATCACAACCTGCAACCGGTCTGAGAATCGGGCCAACTCGATTTCGAGATAGGCATTCACGTGTTGTAGTTCTTCCTGCAGGGTGACGGTTTCAATATTTTGTTTGAGGTTGCGGCGGAAAAACTGCGACAGATGCTGGATCAAGCGGCGGGCCTTGTCCGGGTCTCGGCGGATCACTGCACTGATGGTATTGAGCGCGTTGAACAGAAAATGCGGATTGACTTGTGCTTGCAGCAGGCGCAGTTCGGCCTGTGTCAGCAAATTTTGTTGCTGGATATAACGACCGGTCAGGATCTGGTTGGACAGTAATTTAGCGATGCCTTCGCCAAGGGTCAGGTTCACGGTAGAAAACAGTTTGCGCTTGGGCTCATACAACTTGATGGTGCCCAGTACTTCATTGTTACCGCCCACAAGCGGGATCACCAAGGCCGAGCCCAGTTTGCATTTGTCATGCAGCGAGCACTGATAAGGCATCTCGTAGCCGTCGGCATAGATCAATTCGCAGCCGTCGATGGCGCGGCGGGTATAGCCGGATGAAATCGGGGTGCCGGGCTGGTGGTGATCATCGCCAATCCCAATGAAGGCCAGAATCTTTTCCCGATCAGTAATGGCAACCGCACCGACACCGGTTTCTTCATACACGATTTGGGCGATTTTCTTGGTGGTGACCTCATCAAAGCCTTGGCTGAGGATCCCTACCGAGCGCTGGGCAATTTTCAGGGCGCGGCTGGAAAAGGCGGCCGAATATTTTTCGTAGATGGTTTTTCTGTCCTGAATGATGCTCATGAACAGCGCCGCACCAATGGAGTTGGCAATCACCATTGGTAGGGCAATGGCGCTGACCAGTTGTAAGGCTTGGCTGAACGGATCGGCAACCAGCAAAATGATCCCCATCTGGACAATTTCCGCCACCAAGGTAATACCCAGTACGACAGAGGGTTTGAATATTTGATCCACCTGGCCACGGCGCAGGTAATAGCTGTGCATCAGGCCGCCAATTAACCCTTCAGCGGTGGTCGAGATCGCACAAGCCACATCCGTAAATCCACCAAGACTGTAACGGTGCAGGCCACCGGTCAGGCCAACCGCAAACCCCACTACAGGCCCGCCCAGTAAGCCGCCCATGACGGCACCGATGGCGCGGGTGTTCGCGATGGCATCTTCAATGTGTAATCCGAAATACGTGCCTAAAATACAAAAGAGTGAAAAAAGAATGTAGCAGGCAAAGCGTTGGGACAGTCGGCCGGAGACCGAGGTGATCGGCATAAACAGCGGCGTCTTACTCAGCAGGTAGGCCAGCACTAAGTAAACACTCAGTTGTTGCAGTAACGAGAAGATCAGTTCCATTGAGGTGATATCGGCTTGTAGGGAATCACACTATGGTAACTGGCTTTCTGAAATATCGCCAAAACACATTTGATGTAAACTTTAATTTACGATTGGTGTTTTTTGTTTACACTGCCTTGCAATGATCGTGAAATCCTTGTTATGGTTTGACCATCAACAGGGAGATCCTGTTCTTCGTTCACGGTTTTGTATTTATTGATTTACAGGGAAGCCCGTATGCAAAAAGATTCGCTCAATAATGTCCATATCGAAAATGAATCCGTCCTGATCACGCCGCAGCAGCTGCGTGACAAACTGCCCGTCAGTGACACGGCACTGGAATTTGTGCGCGAGTCACGCCAGACCATTGCTGACATTATTCATAAACGCGATCACCGCCTGCTTGTGGTGTGTGGACCGTGTTCGATCCACGATATTGAAGCGGCGAAAGAATACGCCGTGAAGCTGAAAGCTCTGTCGGAAGAGCTGCAGGATCAACTCTACATTGTGATGCGAGTGTACTTTGAAAAGCCGCGTACCACGGTGGGCTGGAAAGGCCTGATCAATGATCCGCATCTTGATGGTTCGTTTGAAGTGGAGGAAGGGCTGCACATTGCCCGCCAACTGCTGATTGATTTGGTGGAAATGGGGATCCCGCTGGCGACCGAAGCCTTGGATCCGATCAGCCCGCAGTATATTGGTGATCTGTTTAGCTGGGCGGCGATTGGTGCCCGTACCACCGAATCACAAACCCACCGTGAAATGGCCAGCGGCTTGTCGATGCCGGTGGGCTTTAAAAACGGCACCGATGGCAGCCTGGGCACCGCGATCAATGCGATGCAGGCGGCGGCATCCGGTCACCGTTTTATGGGGATCAACCGTGATGGTCAGGTCGCGCTGCTCAATACCGAAGGCAACCCTGACGGCCACGTGATTTTGCGTGGCGGTAAGCAGACCAACTACGATTCGGTCTCGGTGACGGAATGTGAAAACGAGATGAAAGCATCAGGCCTTTCGCCGTCGCTGATGGTAGACTGTAGTCACGCTAACTCCCGGAAAGATTACCGACGCCAGCCGCTGGTGGCTGCCGATGTTTTCCATCAGATCCGAGAAGGCAATACCTCCATCATTGGCCTGATGCTGGAAAGCCATCTGAATGAAGGGAGCCTGAGTGCGGATCTGCCACGGGCAGAGATGGCGTACGGGGTGTCGATCACCGATGCCTGTATCAGCTGGGAGAATACGCAGACCTTGCTACGTCAGGCTCATCAGGAGCTGACGCCGTTCCTACAGCAACGACTGGATTAACCGAGCAAGTGAAGAGAGAGCAGAGAGCCGATCAATGGTTGCCGAACTGAGTAAATTACGAGATCAGATAGATGATGTCGATAAACAAATGGTGGCGCTGCTAGCCCGCCGTTTGGCATTAGTGGAAGAAGTCGGGCATGTAAAAAGTCAGCATGGCTTGCCTATCTACGCCCCGGATCGTGAGGCGGCTATGTTGGCCTCGCGTCGTCAGGAAGCCGAGCAGCAAGGTGTGCCGCCGGATCTGATTGAAGATATTTTGCGCCGCACTATGCGCGAGTCGTACGCCAGTGAAAATGATTCCGGCTTTAAGTGCCTGAACCCGACACTGCGTCCGATTGTGGTGGTCGGCGGTTATGGCCAATTGGGCAGCTTGTTCTGCCGTTTGTTCAGTTTGTCGGGCTATGAAGTGCGCAAGCTGGGCAGCCAAGACTGGGATCTCGCCGATGAGATTCTGGCCGATGCCGGTATGGTGGTGGTATCGGTGCCGATCAACCAGACCGAAGACATCATTCGCCGTCTGAGCAACTTGCCGGAAGATTGTATTCTGGCGGATCTCACGTCGGTGAAGAGTGGGCCGCTGCAAGCCATGCTGGAAGTGCACAACGGGCCAGTTGTGGGGTTACACCCGATGTTTGGTCCGGACATTGCCAGCCTCGCCAAGCAGGTGGTGGCCTACTGTGATGGCCGCAATCCGGAAAGCTACCAGTGGTTGCTGGAGCAGTTCCAGATTTGGGGCGCGACGTTAAACCGTATCAGTGCCATTGAGCACGATCAGGGCATGACCTTGATTCAGGCGCTGCGTCACTTCACCTCGTTTGCCTATGGGGTACATTTGGCAGAAGAAGATCCGAAGCTGGAGCAACTGATGTCGCTGAGCTCGCCGATCTACCGTCTGGAGCTGGCGATGGTCGGGCGTCTGTTTGCTCAGGATGCGCAGTTGTATGCGGACATTATTATGTCGTCGCCACAGAACATCGACATGATCAAACGTTTCCATCAACGCTTCGGTGAAGCGATCGAGATGCTGGATAACCAAGACAAAGAGACCTTCAAACAAGCGTTTGGCCGGGTTGAAAATTGGTTTGGTGACTATGCTCAGCATTTTTTAGTCGAGAGCCAGGGATTGCTTAGACAGGCGAACGACTCGACGCACCGTGCATGACGCGTTTCATGCAACATTAAAGACTGGGGTGGGATCACCCCAGTGTTATTTTCTGCTTACCTGCTTACCTGCTTACCTGCTTACCTGCTTACCTGCTTATTTCGTGACTGACTTTCTGGGCTGAACTCTTGGCACCTCTAACGGGCTTGGCATGCAGCGCGGCTTTAGGTGGGTGATTATCAATATGTGCCAACAGCGAAGAAACGGTTTTCTCCCAGCTGAAATGTCCCTTTGCCCATTCTTGTGCTTGCGCGCCCATCTGTGCCAGTTGCGGGTTTTGTAACAGCTGCAGCATTTTTGAGGCCAAGTCTTGCGCGTCATTGAGCTTGGCATGTGCCCCTGTCACACCATCAATCACACTGTCTTTCAGTGCCCATTCTCCGGTGACCACGGCTGGTATGCCATGCATCATGGCTTCAATCGGGGCAATCCCAAAAGGCTCGTACCGTGACGGTTGAATGTAGATCGCGCAATGCTGGAACAGGCTTTCCAGCGTCTTTAAATGCTGGGGGTTGTTTTTCGACAACAGGCCATGAAAATGAATATTCGGGTTGGGGTAGCGGCGTTGGTGTTTCACCTCCGGCCCGACCAAGTGCAGGATGGCCTGCGGATAGGTTTGCTGCACAATTTCAAAAGCCTGAATCGCCAGATCGGTGCCTTTACGTAAAAAGTCACTTTTCCCGATAAAGAGAATGTCTTTGCGGCGGTAGTCTTTCTGCTGGCTGGTGATGTGTTCAAACGGCGACAGGTTGGTGCCCATGTCGATATTCACCACGCGAGCGGGCGGCAGCTGATAATGATCGATGAAGGATTGGCGCAAGTATTCGCTGGTAGTGAAAATCAAATCCATGTCATGGGCGACTTTCTTTTCATACGCGATGGCTTCCGCAAACAGCGTTTTCTGTGCGCGGAGTGCTTTGGGCGTAAAGCTGGAGGTTTGCCGCTCGGCGATATTGCCATCCTGATAGCTGAAAATTGGCATCTTGTTGCCGTAGATCTCACGGGCATTCATGTAGGCGCCGAGTTGCACCACAGCATGGTCAGGGGGAGAGGCGGATTGGGCGTGCTGTATTTGGTGTAAGTGCGCCAGTTGGCGGGCTTTGTCTGTCAGATCATCGCGATAGGCTTTGCTCATATAGAGCTTACGCTTCCACACTTCCTTGTTGTAATGCAGGCAACCGGCAAAACGGCGATAGTAATACCAGCGACTCAGTTCAGGGCCAAACGCATAGGCTAAGCGTTGTTGGCGATTGAGCTCATGGAAAAAGGAGGCAGAGCTGCCTGACCAGGACGAGGGATGATAGGGATCGGAACCCATCAATCCGCCGGTGAGAATGCCAATGATCTTATCCTGATGCATACCGAACCCTCCATAGCCGCATTGATCTTTAGGGTAGACGATATGCCTTGAAATACAATGGTGTGGCCGCTAAGCAGAAGAGTGTCGCCTGCTTAGCGGTGTTTGCGGTGTTTGTCGCTGTTGCGGTGTGAGTAGGGGGGTAACCGAAAAGGGGCGTTAGATCTCAACGTCGGTCGGTTTCACATTCTCACTCGGGTAGCAGCCCAGTACTTTGATAAAGCGCGTCAGTTGGGTGAGCTCTTCCAGCGCCGATTGCATCAATTCCGATTTCAGGTTCTCTTCCACATCCACGTAGAACATCTCTTCCCACGGGTTGCCAATCACCGGACGCGATTCCAGTTTGGTCATATTGATGTGATGGTTACGCAGCACCAACAGACACTCCACCAACGAGCCCGCTTGCTGGGCGGTGGACATGATCAAAGTGGTTTTGGCGGGGATCAGCGGCGTGACATTGACCGGCTTACGTGCCACGACGATAAAGCGGGTGTAGTTCTCCTGCTGATTCGCGATATTGCCTTTCAGGGCGGTTAAGCCATACAACTCACCGCTGGTGGCATTGCCGATGGCGGCCACATTCGGTTGTTTTAATTCTGCCACTTTCTGCATCGCTTCAGCGGTGCTGGAGCAGTATTCCTGCTTGATGCCGCCTAAGGCATGCAGGAACTCGCTGCACTGCTGGTGAGGCTGGGGGTGCGAGTAGAGGGTATCAATCTGTTCCAGTTGCGTATCGACGGCTGTCAGCAGGCAGTGCTCAATGGACTCGGTAATTTCACCGACAATCGACAGGCTGGTGTGCTGCAGCAGATCATAGACTTCATTGATGGAGCCTGAGCTGGTGTTTTCAATCGGCAGGACACCGTAATCGGCATGGCCATTTTCAACCACATGCAACACATCACGGAATGTATTGCAGCTGAGCTCAACCAGTTTGGTTTGCTTTTTGCTGAAGTAATGGCGGCTGGCGAGATGGGAGTAGGAGCCTTTGGCGCCCAAGAAGGAGACACGTGCTGTTGGTTGTAGGCTGTCTGGATTGGTGAGCTTTTGCAGATAGGCTTGTTGGTACAACACGGAGTCTTCAATGATGGTATGGAAGATCTGCGTGACATACTGTGCGTCGAGCTGCTCTTCTTTGCCGCGTTCAATCAGGCGCAACAACAGGGCGTGCTCACGCTCTTGATCGCGTACTGGCTTGGCAGTTTGGATTTTGCTTTTGGCGACAGCCAAACTGAGTTGGCGGCGTTCCGCCAGTAGCTTGAGGATCTCATTATCAATGTGGGTGACATTTTCCCGAATGTCATCCAGCGAATAGTGTGGTTCTGTCATTGTGGCTTCCTGTCTGTCTATAACCTACAAAAAAGCCTCCGCAAGGTGGGAGGCTCTCTGTTCGTCTTTCGCTTTATTCTGGCGTAACGATGAGCCCCCGATTACGGTGACATAAAAAAGAAGCGAAAGAAAAACAGGTGTTGTGGATGCATCGTGTCTGAATATGAATTGGTTATTTTGTGTAAGATATGGCTCAACATTATGCAGCGGGCGAAATGATGTCAAGCAGAAACTAAACAGCCCCGCTGGGCGGGGCTGTGAGGGGAAGCCAGTCGCTCCCCCTGAGAATCCTCTTGTCGTAATTATGCTTCAGTTTCTTCTGCGGCATCGACTTCTTCGATTTCCGGCTTATCACTGTGGCTGGCGCGACGGGCCGTCGGTTTGTGAGCTTGTTTGTTAAGTTGGCGTTCCAGTTTTTGGTACACTTCAGTGATCGCGCCGTACATATCGTCATGCTCTGCTGAGGCGACTAATTGACCTCCCGGAATAGCAGCAGAAATCTCGACTTTAAATTGACGATTTGGCTCAGTACTGATGACGGCATGTTTGCCAATAAAAGGTACCTGGTACTTCTCTAACTTCTTGAATTTAAATTCAATTCGCTCACGGATAGCAGGGGTGATATCTAGGTTTTTGCCAGTGATGTCTAGTGTCATAATTATCTTTCCTCTTTTGCTACCCTTCGTTGGGTTAACTTCAGATTACTAAAATCAGCGAACAATAATGTGATCTGTGTCACGCTTGGGCGTTTAAATTATCGCCACAAAAAATTCTGTGATCGGGCTTAGTTTGTTGCAAAAAAGTTTGAAGAAAGTGCTTGTCGTCGAGAAAGGATTTGGGGCAGTATGGAGGAAGGTAGAACGCTGGTGGCTGGTGCTAATCAGGGACCTTATTCGATTTATAACAATGACTTGTGTTATTTTTGACCACTAAAGCAAGCCATGATTGATGTGCTTCATGGCCCGTGAGGTCGCCGATCAACGTCTTCTTATGACGCATCACGTGATGATGTCGTGGTATCGAATCACTAAAGACCAAATACTGAAGACAATGTACCTACTGAAGATAATGTACCGAACATAAAAGTACCGAACATAAAAAAACAGCAGCCACCGGGCTGCTGTTTTTGTTTGTGCTGTTTTTGGCTTAGGAGGAGGCTTATCTTCCTCGCTTTACTTCAAGAGCGGCGAATGGCCTTAAAGCGGGTTCAAGGTCATCAGCTGGCGCGTATTGTCCAGCGGTGTTTCCAGTCCCAACTCTTCATACGCTTTAGCCATCAGCTTGAGTGACTCACGGGCCGCATGCGTATCGGCAAACTCATCTTGGATCAGCTGCGCACGGTTAATCGCGGCCACCCAAGCACCACGACGAATGTAAAAGTCGGTGGTGGCCAGCTCATAATCGGCCAGGCGGTTTTTCAAAAACACCATACGCGCTTGTGCATCGGCTGCGTAACGGCTGTTCGGGTAACGCTCTAGCAGACGTTTAAAGTCGTGGAACGCTTTGCGTGCCGGCTCTGGATCGCGGTCATGACGGTCGATATTGAACAAGTCATGCATAAAGCTGCGGTCTTGTGCCATACGGGTCAGGCCGCGCATGTACAGTACCCAGTCCGCTTTTTCATGTGCCGGGTTTAAACGGTTAAAGCGATCGATGGTTGCTTCGCCCAAGGCCAAGTCATCGTTTTTGTAGTACGCATAGATCAGATCCAGCTGTACTTGCTCGGAGTAGGCCCCGAACGGGTAACGGGAATCCAGCGTCTCAAGACGTTCGATTGCTGTCGTCCAGCTGCCGTTTTGCAACGCTTGTTGAGCGGTCGCGTAAAGTTCCGAAGGTGGCACATCCGGCACCACTTCTTCCGTGGTTGAACAACCTGAAAGGAGAGTTACGGCAAGAAGAGCTGTGAGGGTCAGGCGTTTCATTGTGGCGTCTGCTTCCTTGATAAAAATTTTATTTCTGTGGATCCATTACGGTCAGCCCCGTTAACAGATACAATGACACTATTAGGTTATTTTACGCAGCGTTTGACGTTTAGTCCCACGGTTTTTAAAAAAGTTCGCTATGGCACAACAGATAGAGTTAACAAATACAGTAAATGATAGCCAGTTAGGCTTGCGTCTCGATCAGGTTATTGCTGAATTGTACCCAGATTATTCCCGCTCACGGATTAAAGAGTGGATCCTTAATGGCATGGTATCGGTGAACGGGGACGTCGTAACCAAACCACGTACAAAAATGATGGGTGGCGAAGATCTGTTGATCAACGCTGAAATCGAAGACGAAGTGCGTTGGGAAGCACAAGACATCCCACTGGACATCGTTTACGAAGATGAGCACATCATTGTGATCAATAAGCCGCGTGATTTCGTGGTTCACCCTGGTGCGGGTACGCCTGATGGCACAGTACTGAATGCGTTGTTGTTCCATTGTCCTGAACTGGCAGAAGTGCCACGTGCAGGTATCGTGCACCGTCTGGATAAAGACACCACCGGTTTGATGGTGGTGGCGAAAACCATTCAGGCGCAAACCCGTTTGGTGCGTGCGCTGCAAAAACGCAAAATTACCCGTGAATACGAAGCCATTGCAATGGGCCGTATGACCGGTGGCGGTACGGTAGAAAAACCGATTGGTCGTCACTCCACCAAGCGTACCTGCATGGCGGTGAATGAGATGGGCAAACCGGCGATTACGCACTACCGTGTGGCGGAGCACTTCCGTGATCACACCCGTATCGTGCTGCGTCTGGAAACAGGCCGTACTCACCAGATCCGTGTGCACATGGCTTACCTGACACACCCGTTGGTGGGGGATGCAACCTACGGTGGTCGTCCACGTCCGCCACGTAACGCGACCCCTGAGCTGATCCAAGCGCTACGTGCGTTTGACCGTCAGGCACTGCACGCGCGTATGCTGCGTCTTGAGCACCCAATTACCGGTGAGTTGATGGAATGGCGTGCTGCAATGCCGATCGATATGGTTGCGATGATCAACATTCTGCGTGATGACCGTGACACACATGCTGAGGATGAATACTAAGATGCTTATCGTTCCTAACTGGCCCGCACCAGCCGCCGTGAAAGCGGTGACGACAACCCGTGAGGGAGGATGCAGTGTTGCACCTTATCAGGGGTTTAATCTGGGGCTGCACGTTGGGGATGACAGTAATGCGGTAGCGGATAACCGTGCCACGTTACAGCAAGTCTTAGGTTTAGCTGATCCACCCGCCTGGCTGAATCAGGTACACGGCACCACGGTATTGAGCCTGACTCAGCCGTTGGATCATGTGCCGGATGCGGATGGCAGTTTTACGGAACAACCCGGATTGGCCTGTACGGTCATGACGGCTGACTGCTTGCCTGTTTTGTTGTGTGACAAAGCCGGTACGGCGGTGGCGGCAGTGCATGCGGGTTGGCGCGGGCTGGTGGATGGCATCATCGAACAAGCGGTGGCGCGTTTTTCTTCTGCTCCTGATGAACTGATGGCGTGGTTAGGGCCTGCGATCGGGCCTGACGCGTTTGAAGTGGGCGGAGAAGTGCGGGCGCAATTTATTGCCCATGATCCCGCAGCGGCTGCAGCCTTTGTGGCGATCGAGCCTTCAGCGAACGATAAATGGTTAGCGGATCTGTACCAGTTGGCCACGCAACGTTTACAGGCTGTAGGCGTGACAGCGGTATATGGCGGTGAACATTGTACGTTCAGCGAACCGTCCCAGTTCTATTCTTATCGTCGAGATGGGGTGACAGGGCGTCAGGCCAGTTTGATCTGGCTGGAGCGCGATCAGTAATCGCACGGCGACAAGGTAAAAGATGATGTAAAAAGGGCGCATTCCTGCATGGGGATGCGCCCTTTTTTATTTGGCGGCTAGCGCGGCGAGTTCAACCGTGCTCAGCTTAAAGAGCCTAGTTCAGCACGGTAATGTTGATGGGATTGGCCGGAGACAGTTCAACCACATGGGCACCGTACGGCACCGTATATAAACGGTAGCCATCACCGTCTGCACGATAAAAGCGCTGTGTCGCTGTGTCCTGTAACAGCACGATACCGTTATAGCTGACCGTTCGGAGCATGGCATGGTGTACCACGACCACTTTATTCGGGACGGTATTGCCTCGACGACGCTCAATACGTTCTTCCGTGCGATGTTCAATACGCGCTTCCTGGCGAGCTTCCTGACGGTGTTCTTGGATATCACGTTGTGCCATCACAGTCGTTGGCATGATGAGCAGGGCAAGAGTCATGATTCGGGTGATCTGGCGTTGCGTGTTCATAATGATGATCCTTTATAGAGAATATCGTACGGTTAAATAGTACGCCATTCGGATTAACGCTGTCAATGCACGTTCTATAATCAAACCGTTTATCTATTCAACACCGATCTTGCAGGGTGAAATATCGCCAAAACGTATATTTTTAAACAATCAGCAGCCACAGGCTATTGAAAAACGAGAATGAGATCACCATATCTATCTTCAGAATAGAGAGGAGGACTTATGCGTCTTGACCGTTTTACTAGCAAATTCCAAATGGCGATCTCTGATGCTCAGTCGCTAGCATTAGGGCGAGACCATCAGTATATCGAGCCGGCGCACCTGATGGTGGCCCTGTTAAACCAAGATGGCAGCACAATTCGACCGTTGCTGACATTATTGGATGTCGATATGGCGCAATTGCGCTCCGGATTAGCCGAATTATTGGATCGCTTGCCGAAGGTGAGCGGTATCGGCGGTGATGTGCAATTGTCACATGGCATGGGCATGTTGCTGAACATGTGCGACAAGCTGGCACAGAAGCGTAACGACAAATTTATTTCATCGGAATTGTTCATTCTGGCGGCCGTTGATGACAAAGGCCCATTAGGCCAGTTGTTGAAATCAAAAGGTATGACCGCTGACAAAATTGAACAGGCGATAGAGAAAGTGCGTGGTGGTCAGAAAGTCGATGATCCTAACGCGGAACAAAACCGTCAGGCACTGGAAAAATTCACCATTGATCTGACCGAACGTGCCGAGCAAGGGAAATTGGATCCGGTGATCGGCCGTGACGATGAAATTCGCCGTACCATTCAGGTGCTGCAACGCCGTACCAAAAATAACCCGGTGATCATCGGTGAGCCAGGGGTGGGTAAAACCGCCATCGTTGAAGGCTTGGCCCAGCGTATCGTCAATGGTGAAGTGCCGGAAGGGCTGCGCAATAAACGTGTGCTGTCGTTGGATATGGGCTCACTGATCGCCGGCGCGAAATACCGAGGCGAATTTGAAGAGCGTCTGAAAGCGGTACTGAATGAGCTGTCACAAGAAGAGGGCAGTGTGATCCTCTTTATTGATGAACTCCATACCATGGTCGGCGCCGGTAAAGGCGAAGGCGCGATGGATGCCGGTAATATGCTCAAACCGGCTCTGGCCCGTGGTGAGCTGCACTGTGTCGGTGCCACCACGTTGGATGAGTACCGTCAGTACATTGAAAAAGATGCGGCACTGGAACGACGCTTCCAAAAAGTGCTGGTGGATGAGCCAACCGTAGAAGATACCGTGGCTATCTTGCGTGGTCTGAAAGAGCGCTACGAGCTGCACCACCACGTGGAAATTACTGATCCGGCGATTGTGGCGGCGGCGAGTTTGTCACACCGTTATATCTCAGATCGTCAGTTACCGGATAAAGCGATCGATTTGATTGATGAAGCGGCATCCAGCATTCGTATGCAGATTGACTCCAAACCGGAATCGTTAGATCGCCTAGAGCGCCGTATCATTCAGCTGAAGATTGAACAGCAGGCGCTGGTCAAAGAAAGCGATGATGCCAGTCAGAAACGCTTAGCGGATCTGCGTGTGGATTTGGATACCAAAGAGCGCGAGTACGCCGAACTGGAAGAAGTGTGGAATGCCGAGAAAGCGGCGCTTTCGGGTACGCAGCACATTAAAACAGAGTTAGAGCAAGCACGTACTGACATGGAAATTGCCCGTCGCGCGGGGGATTTAAATCGCATGTCGGAATTGCAGTACGGCCGCATCCCTGAGCTGGAAAAACAGCTCGACTTAGCGGCGCAGGCTGAAATGCAAGAGATGAGCTTGCTGAAGAACAAAGTGACCGATGCTGAAATTGCCGAAGTCTTGTCTCGTCAAACCGGTATTCCGGTCGCGAAGATGCTGGAAGGGGAGCGTGACAAGCTATTGCAGATGGAAGTGGGTCTGCACCAGCGCGTGATTGGTCAAAATGAAGCGGTGGAAGCGGTATCCAATGCTATTCGACGTAGCCGTGCCGGCTTGGCCGATCCTAATCGCCCAATCGGTTCGTTCTTATTCTTAGGCCCAACCGGTGTCGGTAAAACCGAATTGTGCAAAGCACTGGCTAACTTCATGTTCGACAGTGATGATGCCATGGTGCGGATTGATATGTCCGAGTTCATGGAGAAACACTCTGTGGCACGTTTGGTCGGTGCGCCTCCGGGTTACGTGGGTTATGAAGAAGGCGGTTACCTGACAGAAGCGGTACGTCGTCGTCCTTATTCCGTGATCCTGTTGGATGAGGTTGAAAAAGCACACCCGGATGTCTTCAATATTCTGTTGCAAGTGCTGGATGATGGTCGCCTGACAGATGGACAAGGCCGTACGGTCGATTTCCGTAACAGTGTGGTGATCATGACCTCGAACTTGGGATCGGATCGTATTCAGGAACACTTCGGTGAGCTGGATTATGCCGGTATCAAGCAGATGGTGATGGATGTGGTCGGTCAGCATTTCCGCCCGGAATTCATTAACCGTGTTGATGAGACCGTTGTTTTCCATCCTCTGGGTGCTGAAAACATCAAGAACATCGCCTCTATTCAGATTGCGCGTTTGGTGAAACGTCTTGCTGAACGTGATTATCAGCTAACGTTGGATGAAAGTGCGTTGGATCTGATCGCAGAAGCAGGCTTTGATCCGGTATATGGGGCGCGTCCATTGAAACGTGCGATTCAGCAGTATGTGGAAAACCCACTGGCGCAAGACATTCTGTCTGGCAAGCTCACCACAGGGAAACCGATCACGGTAGTTGCAGAAGACGGGCATATTGTTGCTCGCCAGTAACGGATAGTGCATGAAAAGATGAACACCGCCTTCGGGCGGTGTTTTTTTATTTGTTTGCCATAAATAAAGAGAGAGAATGCGCAGCAGGGAAGGGGGGAGCAATACAAAGTTGCGGTAAAGATGGGTTTTCATAGTGAGTTGCGCCTGAAAATCGAGCTAATTTGCTATTGGTGGTTGTAAAGTGAACAGTTGATTTGTTTTTGCTGTTTTTTTTATTTTTAGGGGTTGCGCGCGATCAGAATCTCCCTATAATGCGACCTCACTGACACGGACAACGGCATCGCCGGTAACGATAAGTCAGTTTGTTCTTTAACAATTTGACCATGCAAT
>NZ_LDOV01000040.1 GCF_001029435.1 Photobacterium aphoticum
GTGTGGTCCTGTGGTGCTGGGGGCCTGTGGGCCTGTGGGCCTGTGGTCCTGTGGTCCTGTGGTCCTGTGGTCCTGTGGTCCTGTGGTCCTGTGGTCCTGTGGTCCTGTGGTCCTGTGGTCCTGCAGGCAGGATGCCACGGCTCATTCGAGAGACAACCTTCCCCTGTTCTTTATTTCCATAGGGCCCTAGGACCATAGCACCGCTTTTACCCGATACCCATTTTTCGTAAACTCGCCTCTGTTTAATTTCCATAGGGCCTCAGGACCATAGCACCGCTGTTGCTTTTCCCGCTCTTGCTCGTCCCTTCAAACTCGCGACTCGCTGTAAATTTCAGACAAAAAAAAGCCCACCTTGCGGTGGGCTTTTTCATTTAAACGTCTTACGCGTCGCGAATTACTTAGATAGTTTTTCGCGGATACGTGCTGCTTTACCAGAACGCTCACGTAGGTAGTACAACTTGGCACGACGTACTGCACCACGACGCTTAACAGTAATGCTGTCAACTACTGGAGAGTGAGTTTGGAACGCACGCTCAACACCTTCACCGTTAGAGATCTTACGAACAGTGAATGCAGAATGTAGACCACGGTTACGCTTAGCGATTACAACGCCTTCAAACGCCTGTAGACGTGAGCGATCACCTTCTTTTACCTTAACTTGTACAACAACAGTGTCACCTGGTGCGAAAGTAGGTAGGTCTTGTTTTAGTTGCTCGTCTTCGAGCTGCTTAATGATGTTACTCATTGGTATATACCCTAGAATAAACTGATACTAAATTAATTAATTGCTTGCTTTATATTCACGGATAAATTCCGTGAGCAAGAATTCCTGATCGTCAGTCAGAGCTAGGTTTTCCAGGAGCTCTGGTCTTCGTAGCCATGTGCGGCCTAACGATTGTTTCAATCGCCAGCGACTAATGTCCTTGTGGTTGCCTGACAATAAGACCTTAGGGACTTCTTGTCCGTCCAACACTTCAGGACGTGTGTAATGAGGGCAATCTAACAAGCCATTCGCGAAAGAATCTTCTTCCGCCGACGCAAAGTCTCCCAGTACACCCGGTACAAACCGGACGACTGCGTCCACCAGCGTCATGGCAGGCAGTTCACCACCCGTCAGCACAAAATCTCCGATAGACCATTCTTCGTCTACCTCTTGTTGGATAATGCGCTCATCTACCCCTTCATAGCGGCCACAGATGAGGATCAGATTCTCATTCTGCGCAAGCTCCTCAACACCCGCTTGATCAAGCTTACGGCCCTGAGGGGAAAGGTAGATGACTTTAGCCTGACCTTCTACAGACTGTTTGGCAGCATGAATAGCGTCGCGCAAAGGCTGCACCATCATTAGCATGCCAGGTCCGCCACCATATGGTCGATCATCGACCGTACGGTGTTTGTCGTGGGTAAAATCACGAGGATTCCACGTTTCCACTGACAAAAGGCCTTTTTTTACCGCCTGGCCTGTCACCCCAAAATTGGTAATGGCGTTAAACATGTCAGGAAACAGGCTGATAATGCCTACCTTCATTTGTTCACCTATTACCGGGGATTAAAATCCAGGATCCCAGTCAACTTCGATCCGCTGAGCAGTGCGATCAATCGACTTGATGACCTGCTCATCGAGGAACGGGATGAGACGTTCCTTCTGGCCAAAAGCATCCTTCAGGTTAGCCTTCACCACCAACACATCGTTTGACCCTGTTTCCAGGATGTCAGTCACTTTACCTAGGTCGTAACCTTCGGTTGTCACAACTGTCATGCCAAACAATTCACGCCAGTAGAATTCATCTTCTGACAAGGTTGGTAGTTGGTCAGCCATTACAGAGACTTCAGCGTTGGTGAACATTTGTGCATCCTCGCGGACATTCAAACCTTCAATCTTCGCTACAAGACCCTGACCATGACGCTTCCACGATTCAACGTGAAGTTCTTTCCATTCACCTTTTACTTTCACAAGCCAAGGCTGGAAGGAAAAAATGCTTTCAGCATCTTCGGTGTAAGAAAAAACTTTGAGCCAGCCCTTGATGCCATAAGTGGCGCCAAGTTTCCCGACAACAATACGGTCTTGTGTACTCATCGTCTCTCTGCTACCTGTCACTAATTAAGCCGCTTTAGCAGCGTCTTTGATTAGCTTAGCTGCGCGGTCAGACACAGCTGCGCCTTGACCTACCCAGTGGTTAACACGGTCTAGGTCTAGACGTAGACGCTCTTCCTGACCCTTAGCTAGCGGGTTGAAGAAGCCTAGTTTCTCGATGTTACGACCGTCGCGTGCAGCGCGAGCGTCAGCAACAACGATGTGATAAAATGGACGCTTTTTAGCGCCGTGACGTGCCAAACGAATGGTTACCATATCGTCCTCTTTGCATTACTGTAAATTAAATTGGCCCCGCTATGGAATCATAACGAGGCCCGTGCCAAATTAAGCTCGGGAATTTTACTCCTAAAACTGACGAATGCAACCGCTTTAGCTATTTTTTCACCAGTAAAAGAGTATTCCTATCCCCAAACCCAATAGATTCAAGGGTTCATGCCGCTTAGCGACCGAACATACCGCCACCCGGCATCATGCCTTTCATGTTGCGCATCATGTTCTTCATGCCGCCCTTCTGCATCTTCTTCATCATTTTCTGCATTTGGGTGAACTGCTTAAGCAGACGGTTAACGTCTTGTACCTGTGTACCTGAACCCATCGCGATACGCTTCTTGCGTGACCCTTTGATGATTTCCGGACGTTCACGCTCAGCAGGCGTCATGGAGTTAATGATCGCTTCCATCTGCACAAACATTTTGTCGTCGACTTTGTCTTTTACATCGTCTGGCAGCTGTGACATGCCTGGTAGCTTATCCAGCATCCCCATCATGCCGCCCATGTTTTTCATCTGCTGCAGCTGGCCACGGAAGTCTTCCAGATCAAAGCCTTTCTTCTCTTTGAACTTCTTCGCCAGTTGCTCCGCTTTTTCACGGTCAACGTTACGCTCAAGATCTTCGATCAGCGACAGTACGTCACCCATACCCAGAATACGTGACGCGACACGGTCCGGATGGAACGGTTCTAGGGCGTCGGTTTTCTCACCCACACCCAGGAATTTAATTGGCTTACCGGTAATGTGACGTACAGACAGCGCCGCACCACCACGGGCATCACCATCAACTTTGGTTAGGATCACACCGGTCAGCGGTAGCGCTTCATCAAACGCTTTGGCTGTGTTGGCCGCATCCTGACCCGTCATGGCATCGACCACGAACAGGGTTTCAACTGGGTTTAGCACCTGATGAACGTCTTTAATTTCGTCCATCATTTCGCTGTCAACGTGCAGACGACCGGCGGTATCGACGATCAGCACGTCATAGAATTTCAGTTTCGCTTCAGCGTGTGCCGCTGTCACGATGTCCACCGGCTTTTGATCCGCCGATGATGGGAAGAAATCAATACCGATGTCGCCCGCTAGGGTTTCTAGCTGTTTGATCGCCGCCGGGCGGTAAACGTCCGCCGACACCACCAGCACTTTCTTCTTCTGGCGTTCTTTTAGCAGCTTACCCAGTTTACCCACACTGGTGGTTTTACCGGCACCCTGCAGACCCGCCATCAGGATCACCGCCGGTGGCTGGCTCGCCAGATTCAAATCTTCGTTCGAGTCACCCATGACCGCTTCAAGCTCAGCCTGAACGATCTTGATGAACTCCTGACCCGGCGTCAGGCTTTTAGAAACTTCTGTCCCTACTGCGCGCTCTTTTACGCGCTTGACGAAATCACGAACAACTGGAAGCGCAACATCAGCTTCGAGTAACGCCATGCGGACTTCACGCAGCGTATCTTTGATGTTGTCATCGGTCAAACGGCCACGGCCACTGACATTCTTAAGCGTTCGCGATAAACGCTCCGTTAAATTTTCGAACATGTGCTACTCGCTCGTTACGCATCTAAAATCGGTAAGATCTGGCTAGTATAACGCAATCTTCCCTTCGCTTTCATGCCCTCACGGCCACTTTCGCTGTGATATCGCCTTACAAAACCGCCTGCGTATCACGGGGAAAGCCGCTTTGCCGTGGCAGCCTGACGGCTGGCAAGGTATACTTGCGAACTCTTACCATCTTAAATAGTCAAGTTTACTATGGATATGTTGATAGCCTTACTGGCTACTTGTCTTTACTTTTCTGCCCTTGGGCTTGTGGTGCCGGGATTAACCAACAGCAACGGGATCAAAACGCGGCCTGTCTTTTTCTGTGCGCTGGCGGCCATCGCCTTACATATCCTATTGCTCAAAAATCTGATCTTAGGGGGCATCGGCCAAAACCTCAGCATTCTGAATGTGGCGTCCATGATCAGCGTACTGATTGCGGGGATCACCACCGTCGCCATGCTCAAGATGCGCGTGTGGTTTCTTCTGCCCGTGGTATACAGCTTCGCGGCCATTAACTTGCTGGCGGCTACCTTCTTACCGGGTGCCTTTATTACCCACTTAGAAACCCACCCGGCGGTGCTGCTGCATATCTCGCTGGCGTTGTTCTCTTATTCTACCTTGATGATTGCCACCTTATATGCCATTCAACTGGCCTGGCTGGATCACAAACTCAAAAATAAGAAGAGTCTGGCGATTAACCCGAACATTCCCCCTTTAATGATGGTGGAACGTCAGCTTTTCAAGATCATTTTAGTCGGAAACAGCCTGCTCACCGTGACTTTACTGTCAGGCTATGTGTTTATTCATGACTGGCTGGTACAAGGAAAAACCCACAAAGCCGTGTTGTCGTTAATGGCGTGGGCGGTTTACAGCGTGCTGCTTTGGGGGCACTATCAAAGAGGATGGCGAGGCCGCAGTGTGGTCTGGTTCAGCCTGATCGGGGCGTTCTTATTGACCCTGGCTTACTTTGGCAGCCGATTTGTGAAAGAAGTCATTATCGGGGCCTAATGCTCACGGCGGGGAATTCGCCCGCCGTGCATTGACACCCAGAGGATCTGGGTTCACAGTTCATGTAACAGAAACGTTAAGGATAGAGTTTTTTGGACGATATATCCACGGGGGTCTTATTCTCCCTCCTGATATTACTTCTCGTCATTTCCGGATATTTTTCCGGTTCTGAAACCGGCATGATGGCCCTCAACCGCTACAAATTGAGGCATCTCGCCAACCAGGGACACCGGGGCGCGAAACGGGTGGAAAAACTCCTCTCTCGCCCCGACCGATTGATCGGCCTGATCCTCATCGGTAACAACCTGGTCAATATCCTCGCCTCAGCCATTGCCACAATCCTCGGCATGCGCCTGTACGGCGACATGGGTGTCGCCATTGCGACCGGTGCCCTCACCTTAGTAGTGCTGGTGTTTGCCGAAGTCACCCCGAAAACCCTGGCCGCCCTTTACCCAGAACGGGTTTCCTACGCCAGCAGTGTTCTGCTGCAAATCCTGATGAAGCTGCTCTACCCGCTTGTGGTGTTCGTCAATGCCATTACCAACGGCTTCCTGCGACTGGTCGGCCTGCGCGTGAATAACAATGATGATGCCGACTTAAGCTCTGACGAATTGCGCACCGTGGTGAATGAAGCCGGTGGGCTGATCCCGCGCCGCCACCAAGACATGCTGCTGTCGATTCTGGATCTGGAAAATGTCACGGTGGAAGATTTGATGGTGCCACGCAACGAGATCGCCGCCATTAATGTCAACGATGACTGGAAATCCATTGTGCGCCAGCTCAGCCACTCTGCCCACGGCCGCATTGTGCTCTACCGCGATAACATTGATGAAGTGGTGGGCATGCTGCGGGTGCGCGAAGCCTACCGCATGATGATGGACAAGAATGACTTCAGCAAAGAGAACCTGCTGCGTGCGGCCGATGAGGTCTATTTCATTCCGGAAGGCACACCGCTCAATATTCAGCTGCTCAAGTTCCAGCGCAATAAACAGCGCATCGGCCTGATTGTGGATGAGTACGGCGACATTCAGGGCTTGATCACCCTCGAAGACATTCTGGAAGAAATCGTCGGTGAATTTACCACCTCAATCAGCCCGACGCTGGCCGAAGAAATCACCCCGCAAGCGGACGGCAGCCTGATCATTGAAGGCAGCGCCAATATCCGGGATTTGAACAAGAGCCTGAACTGGGTGCTGCCGACCGACGGCCCGCGTACCCTGAACGGCTTGATCCTCGAACACTTGGAAGATATCCCGGATAGCCAACTCAGCATTGAAGTGTCCGGCTACCAAATGGAAATCATCGAAGTGGCCGATAACATGATCAAAACCGTGCGCATTCTGCCTAACCAGTTACAAAAAACCGGTTAGCGCTCACCGACATGTCAACACGACAAAGCCGGCATAACGCCGGCTTTGTTTTTTACTTCACACTGAGGCTTTTCAATAATTCCCCGGGCAGTGCCAAGTCATCATTTTTATTCACGCTGATCCCTTGGGCGATGATCGCTTTGGCAATGGCTTGCGCTTCATTGAGTGAGTGCATGCTGTATGTGCCACACTGGTATTCGTTCAGCTCAGGGATTTGATCTTGTGAGGCCACCTTCAGCACATCTTCCATCGCGGCCAACCAGCCATCTGCGACCTGCTGCTCGCTCGGTGTGCCAATCAGGCTCATATAAAAACCGGTGCGGCATCCCATTGGCGAGATATCGATGATTTCCACCTGCTCGGAATTGAGGTGATCTCGCATAAAGCCGGCATACAGATGTTCCAGCGTGTGGATCCCACGCTCGCTCAGGATATCTGCGTTAGGACGGCAAAAGCGCAGATCAAACACGGTGATGGTGTCCCCTTTCGGGGTTTGCATGGTTTTGGCAACACGCACAGCGGGCGCGTGCATGCGGGTGTGGTCGACGGTAAAACTGTCTAATAGAGGCATTGCTTCCTTACTCCTTGGCCTGCTCATGCACCGGTCACGCATCCCACGTCACCGGTGACTGTCATGAGTCTTGTTGTTCCTCAACCTTATACCAAGGTACGCAAACACAGCAAGTTTCGCCCGTCTGCCTACCTTGGCCTGATACCGCTCACTTAAAACGGCCACCAGCTGCGGTTGTCGTCTAATTCCTTACGACACTGCTTTAATTGCCAACCGTAGTCTTTGGCTTGCTGCGCCACGCGACGGGAGATTTTCATCAATTGCGGCTTACGTTTATACGTGCCACGCTGATAGCCACCGCGTCCGTCGTGGTACGCCAGATACTGGTTGTAGGTATCCCATTTAGAAATGCCTAACTGTTTCTGGGTTTCAGAGGTGTACCAGCCGACAAACATCATGGAATCGGCAAAGTCGGTGCGCGAACCGCCATTGCCGGTCGCCTTTTGGTAATCTTCCCACGCCGGATCCTGCGCCTGCGCATAACCGTATGCACTGCTCACGCGCCCCCACGGAATGAAGCCCAACACGTATTTTTTCGGCGGACGGGCATCATGGCGGAAGCTGCTTTCTTGCTTAATGATGGCCATCGCCACCTGCATAGGGGTGCCCCATTCGTCCTGCATATCCAGCGAGGCGTCATACCAGTCCGGATATTCACGGTAAATGTCACACAGATTAGATTGGTGTTTGGGAGGCGCAGTGGCACAGCCTGAAAGCACGAGGGCGGCTGCGAAAAGGAAAAACAAGCGGGAAAAACGTCGCGAATAATTTGCAACCATGGAACCTATCACCATCCTTGCGGTCATAAAAAATGACAGGCAGCGAATACTGCCTATCATCCCTGCGAAATTTCTTCTGGGCAGCACGGTCGCTGCCCATTTTTTTATCTGTCGATTGTTATCAAAACCGAATGGCTTACGCAGTGTGATCCACCGAGGCGTCAGCCTGCATATCCGCCTTGATATCGGCAAAGTACTCATCCAAGAACGCATCAAACGACAAGGTATCTGCCTGTTCAATCTGCTGCTGTTTCGCTAGCGAGTCCTGGCTTTCTTGCTCAAACTGCTCAACGCTGTAGAAACGAAACGGTGAGGTCAGTAGCGTATCGGTATGCGCTTGCGCCAAACCTTTACCGACCGCGCCAATGCCTTGTTGTTCGCGGATCTGCGTCAGCAACTGAGCCGATAGTGTCAGTGAAGGATCATCAATCCAGGTTTGCAGGCGGGCAATGGTCTGCTGGTAGGCATCATTTCCGGCGGCAGCATCCATGGCTTTCGCCACTTCATTGAGCTCAGCAAACACACGGGTACCCCATGCTTGTAGCGTCAGACGCTCACCGGCACAACCAATTTTCAGCTCCAGCTCAGGATTACGGCCATCCAGCACCACGCGGTTCCAGTTGTCACGCCAGCACGCCAACTCACTGTCATCCATATCTGCCGATGGCGACAACACCGCCCACGTCAGGAAGACATCCAGAAAACGTACCTGATCAGCGGTAATACCAATCGGGCTGAACGGGTTCACATCCAGTGAGCGCACTTCAATGTATTCCACACCGCCACGGCTCAAGGCTTCAGACGGTTTTTCACCACGCTGTGTCACACGCTTCGGACGGATCGGCGCGTACAGTTCGTTCTCAATTTGTAGCACATTGGCATTAAGCTGACGATATTCGCCATCCACTTTCACGCCGATTTCGGCAAAGTTCTCTGAAGGGGTACGGATCGCACGGCGCAAGCCATCAAGGTACTGATCCAGGCTGTTAAAGCCGATCTTCAGCGAGCTTTGCTCATGGTTAGTGTAACCCAAATCGCTCAGGCGCAGTGCCGTTGCGGTAGGCAGGAAGTAGGTACCACGACCCACTTTTTCAAACGGTAAATCCGTACCGCTTTCTTCCAGGAATGAGCCACACAGGGCGGGGGATGCACCAAACAGGTACGGGATCAGCCAGCCAAAACGGTAGTAGTTACGGATCAGGGCAAAGTATGCATCCGATACTGACGCCTGACGCGCTTCCGGAGATTGCTCACCAAACAGTTGATCCCAGAAGGCATCCGGGAAAGAGAAATTGAAGTGAACCCCAGAGATCACCTGCATCACACTGCCGTAGCGGTGTTTCAGGCCTTCGCGGTACAGGGTTTTCATACGACCGGTATTGGACGTGCCGTATTGGGCCAGCACGATGTCATCTTCACAACCGACAAAACACGGCATCGACATCGGCCACAGCTGCTCATTGTTCAGCTTTAAATAGGTAAATTGATGAATATCACTGAGCTGGTTAAGCAGGTGATCCACCTCATGAGACACCGGAGTGATAAACTCCATCAGTGACTCTGCAAAGTCGGTGGTGATCCATTTATTCGTCAGTGCCGAACCTAACCCGACAGGATGGGGATCTGTCGATAACTGCCCATTTTGCGTCATACGCAGTGCTTCACGCTCAAGACCACGCCCTAGTTGGGTCAGTGCGTCCGGATTTGCAGCGACCTGCTGCAATTTCTGTGAAAAGTTCATCACGGTGATACTCAATCATTAACAACTCAGTGACGTAGAGTAATCATTATTGTTAATGAATGCCACGATTATTACATCGAAACACTTTTACCCAGCAGAAACAATCACACACTGGGAGAAGGATAAAAGAAAGCCGGCACAAGGCCGGCTTTCTCAGTCAATGTGGCGATAAACACCGCCTGGACGCCCCGTCTTGGGGCACCCTGTCACTGACGCCGATTACTGCATCGGACGCATATCACGTACCGGTAATCCCATCGCCTGGAACTGCGGTTTCAAGCTTTTGGCATCCCCCACCACGATGATCTGGTAATCATTCGGGTTGAACCACTTCGCCGCCAGTGCATCAATGCGATCTTTGGTGATCGACGCGGCAATGTCATTACGGGTTTCCACAAAGTTATCCGGCAACGAATACATCAGGATCTGCCCTAACAGCTGGGCTTTTTTGCTTGGCGTTTCGTAGTTCAAGGCGTCTTTCTGCCCCACCGCCAAACGCATAAAGTCCAACTCTTTGTCGGTCACCCCTTCGGTCGCCATCTTGTTCAACTCGGTCAGGAACTCCTGTACTGAAGCGACCGAGGCATCCGCACGCACCTGTGCGTAGTACGTCGATAAGCCCACTTCTTTACCGCCGCTCTGATAACCGCCCGCCCCGTAGGTATAGCCTTTATCTTCACGCAGATTCAGGTTAATCCGGCTGTTGAAGTTACCGGCCAGATTGAAGTTTGCCAGTTGCGTTTCATACAACTCACCGGTCGCATCGTACGGCATGCCCTGACGCACCAAACGGATCACCGTTTGTGGGGCTCCCGGTTTGTCGACCATCCATACCGTTTGCTTTGGCAAGGTCGGTAAGGCTGGCGTGTTATATGTCGGCGCAGGCATGCCCTGCCACGTAGCAAGTGCCGATAACTGCGGTTGCAGCGCAGCCTGATCCACATCGCCAATCACCACCATGTCAGCCCCGTTCGGGGTGTAGTAACGGTGATAGAAGGCTTTCACATCCTCCAACGTGATGGCGGCCAATGAGGCTTTCGTGCCTTCCGGCGGCAAACTGAATGTGGTGCCACCGAATAGCACTTCACGGCTGGCCTGACTGGCTAACCATGATGGGTTCTGGTGCTCGTAGATGATCCCTTCCAGCGCTTGTTTTTTCAGGCGTTCAAAATCCACCTGATGGAAGCCCGGCTTAAACAGCATCTCTTCCATGATTGCCAAGGTCTCTGGCAGGTTTTTGGTCAACGACGCCACAGAGATCACCGTGCCATACTGACCGGCACTGAAACTCACGCTGCTGCCCAAGGTATCCAATTTGGAAGACAGCGCTTCGGCGCTCGAGGTCTGGGTCGCTTCCTGCATCATGCTCGCTGTTAGCTGTGCCAAACCCGCTTTGCCTTGCGGCTCAAAACGACGCCCTGCGGGTACCACAAGCTGCAACTCGACCGTTGGGGTTTCTTGGTATTCGGTACCCAACACCTTGATACCGTTGGCCAACGTAAAGCGGTACAGCTCAGGCATCACCGCTTCCACAGGTGAAGACGGTTGTGGCATCACAGAGCGATCAAAGTCATCAACAGGCTCACGCAGCTGCTTTTTCAGATCCGCTTCGCTCAGCTGTTTGTGCTCAGGAATAATGCGCGGCGCCGGCGTAAAGTTTGGCGTGGCCGCTTGCAGCGATGTCTTGCCTTTTGGCACCACACTCAAACTGACACTTGGGTGATTTTGAATGTATTTCGCGTAAGCACGTTCAATACTTTGTGGCGTCACGGCACGCAGGTTACCCAGCTCTGTACTCAGGTATCCCGGATCGCCAAAGAAAGTTTCATACGCCGCCAGTTGTGACACTTTGCCACTGACACTTTGCAGACCAAAGATGGCACTGGCTTCCACCATACCTTTGAGTTCATTAACCGACTGGGCGGTTACCCCGTCTTTACCCAACTCACTCAATACACCGGTCACTTTGCTGCGTAAGGTTTTCAAATCGCCTTTGTCGCCGCTCTGGCCCATGGCATACACGTACATGGTACAGGCCAGCTCGGCACAATCGTGGAACGCACCCGCATCAACCACTTCGCCGGTTTTCACCAAGTTCTGGTACATCAGGCTGTTCTTGCCACCGCCAATCACGCGCGCCAGCATATCCAATGAGGCTTCATCGGTTGCGCCGTTGTACGACGTTGGCCAAGCCATCAACAGCATCGGCTGCTGAATGTTATCTTCCAGCGTCAGGTACAAATTATGATCGAGCGTCACCGGTTGCTTCGCGGCTTTGTCCACTTCCGGGCCACGCGGAATCGAACCAAAGTATTTCTCAACCCACGCCAGCGTCTGGGCTTTATCGATGTCACCACCGATAGTCAGAGTGGCATTGTTCGGGCCATACCAGCGCAGGAAGAAGGCTTTCAGATCGTTTACATCAACACGATCCAAGTCTTCCACATAACCAATCGGCTGCCAGGAATACGGGTGAGTACGCGGGAACAGGGCTTCGCCCATGCGCTCATACATCAAGCCGTACGGACGGTTTTCATAACGCTGAGCGCGCTCGTTTTTCACGGTGGAACGCTGAATTTCAAACTTCTTCTGGGACACAGCGCCAAGCAAGAAGCCCATGCGATCCGCTTCCAGCCACAGCATTTTTTCCAGCTGATTGGCCGGTACGGTTTCAAAGTAGTTGGTACGGTCACGGTTAGTCGTGCCGTTCAGGGTACCGCCCGCTTCGGTGATCAAACGGAAGTGTTCCTGATCGCCCACATGCTCGGAGCCCTGGAACATCATGTGTTCAAAGAAATGGGCAAAGCCCGATTTACCCAACTCTTCGCGAGCCGAGCCCACGTGGTAGGTGACGTCCACATGCACCAGCGGATCAGAGTGATCCTCATGCAAGACCACAGTCAGGCCGTTGGACAATGTGTATTTCGAGTACGGGATCACCGGCGTGTCCGATGTCGCCCCTGCTGTTACCTGCTCAACCAGCGTCACCCCTTTGGGTAACGCGGCAGATTGTTCGTGTTGCGACTGCAGCTGGCTACAACCAGCCAGTGAGATCAGCGCAATCCCCACTATCCACTTTTGCACAAATGCCTTCCTTATAATAAACCCTGAACCAGCATCGCCAGTACCGCATAACGGGCGGCTTTACCGAGCAAAATCAGCACCATGCTCAACCAGTGATGCATGCGCAGCCAACCAGCCGCTAGACACAAAGGATCCCCGATGATGGGTAACCAACTGAAAAGCAGCGACCAGTAGCCGTATTTTTTAAGCCATAGTAATGCTTTATGACCGTGTTTTTCTTGAGAAGTTTTATTGGGCAGTAATCGGCCTAACCAATAGTTAGTCATGCCGCCTAAGGTATTGCCCAGCGTGGCGATAGCCACCACCACCCACACCGGGTGATCCCCCAGTGACAAAGCCGCCACCAAACTGGCTTCCGAGCCGCCCGGCAATAATGTCGCACTGAGGAATCCGGTACTAAACAGCACCCACAGTGCGGCATCCCCTTGAAATAACTCTAGCATTGTTCTGGTTTTCTCTACGCGGCTTTCCCGCATTACGATCGGTAATCCGTGGTATCACCCACGCTACTCACTATTGAAAGGGCACTACAATAACGTATTTGACTGAAAAAAAAACGGGTAGCACGATGGCTACCCGTTTCAATATGTATCTAACGATGACGAGGGGAAATTAACCGCCTACCAAGGCCAGCAGAATACCTGCCGCCACAGCCGAACCCAGTACCCCGGCCACGTTCGGGCCCATCGCATGCATCAGCAGGAAGTTTTGCGGGTTGGCATCCAGACCGACCTTGTTCACCACACGGGCAGCCATCGGTACCGCCGACACCCCTGCCGCACCAATGAGCGGGTTGATGTCTTCTTTGCTGTAGCGGTTGAGCACTTTCGCCATCAACACACCACCGCCGGTACCGACACTGAACGCCACCGCACCCAACACCAGAATACCCAGTGTTTCAAACTGCAGGAACTGCTCAGCGGCCAGCTTAGAGCCAACACCTAAACCCAGCATGATGGTCACGATGTTGATCAGCTCGTTCTGTACCGTATTAGACAGACGATCCACCACGCCCGATTCACGCATCAGGTTACCCAGACAGAACATCCCGACCAGCGGCGTGGCCGTTGGCAAGAACAGGATGGTCATCAGCAAAACCGCCAGTGGGAACAAGACTTTTTCCGTCTTGCTCACTTCACGCAGCTGCTTCATCTGGATCTTACGCTCTTCCGGTGTGGTCAGTGCTTTCATGATCGGTGGCTGAATGATCGGCACCAATGCCATGTAGCTGTATGCCGCCACCGCAATCGCACCCAGCAGATCAGGCGACAGCTTACTGGCGAGGAAAATCGCCGTTGGGCCGTCCGCGCCCCCGATAATCGCAATCGACGAGGCATCCGCAAGGGTAAAGTCCATCCCCGGGATCACGTTAAGGAAGATGGCACCGAACAAGGTAAAGAAGATACCAAACTGTGCCGCCGCCCCCAGAAGCAGGGTTTTCGGGTTCGCGATCAGCGCCCCGAAATCGGTCATCGCACCGACCCCCATGAAGATCAACAGCGGGAAAATCCCGGTTTCGATCCCCACGTGGTAGATGTAGTACAACAAGCCGCCCGGCTCCGTAAAACCCGCATTCGGAATGTTCGCCAGAATGGCACCGAACCCCATCGGTAATAACAGCAGGGGCTCAAAGCCTTTTTTGATCGCCAGGAACAACAGGCCAGCGCCTACCAGCATCATGATGATCTGACCCATTTCAAAATGGGCGATCCCGGTTTCACTCCAGAGTGTTAATAAACCTTCCATGGTCCCCTCTTATGTCAAGCTCAGGATCGGTGAGCCTACTGCGACAGAATCCCCTTCTTTCACATGCAGATCCTGCACCACACCACTGCGGGCAGCACGCACTTCCGTTTCCATCTTCATCGCTTCGAGGATCACTAGCACATCCCCTTCAGAGACCTGATGGCCCGGCTGCACATGGATCTTAAAGATGTTCCCTGCAAGCGGTGCAGGTACCGCTTCAGCCGCACTGGCGACAGGCGCTGGAGCCGGAGCCGCTGCAGGGGCCGCCGCCGGAGAAACCGAAGACAACTCACCTTCCGGACCCACTTCCACGTTGTACACCTGGCCGTTCACTTTCACGCTGTACGCTTCAATACCGCCGGCTTTCGCCACAGGCGCAGCCGCTGCAACCGGCGCTTTCACTTCCGGCTCACTGCCCGGTGCCGGTTCAAAGGCACTCGCATCACCGCGTTTTTTCAGGAAGTTCAGACCCACTTGTGGGAACAGCGCATAGGTCAGTACGTCATCCACCTGCGCTTCCGCCAGACGGATATTCTCTGCCTTGGCTTTGACCAACAGCTCATCAGTCAGGGTATGCAATTCGGCTTTCAACAAATCAGCCGGACGACACGTGATCGGCGCTGCACCGTCCAGTACGCGCGCTTGCAGCTCGGCATTCACAGGCGCCGGTGCCACACCGTATTCGCCTTTCAGTACGCCCGCTGTTTCTTTGCTGATGCTCTTATAACGCTCACCGGTCAGTACGTTAATCACCGCCTGTGTGCCTACGATCTGTGATGTCGGAGTCACCAACGGAATGAAGCCCAAGTCTTCACGTACGCGTGGGATCTCTTCCAGTACTTCGTCAAAACGATCCGATGCACCCTGCTCTTTCAGCTGGCTTTCCATGTTGGTCAGCATGCCGCCCGGTACTTGCGCGGTCAGAATGCGGGCATCCACCCCTTTCAGGCTGCCTTCAAACTTGGCGTATTTCTTACGTACCTGACGGAAGTAAGTGGCAATCGGTTCAATCTTTTGCAGATCCAACTGGGTATCGCGCTCGGTGCCTTGCAGCATCGCAATCACGGTTTCTGTTGGCGTATGGCCATAGGTCTGGCTCATCGAAGAAATGGCGGTATCGAGAATATCAATGCCCGCTTCCACCGCTTTCACCGCTGTGGCGGTCGACAAACCGGTCGTAGCATGGCAATGCAGTGCCAGTGGAATATCACACGAGGCTTTAATGCGGGTGATCAGCTCTTCGGCTTCATACGGCTTCAACAAGCCAGACATGTCTTTGATACACAGAGAGTGGCAGCCGAGATCTTCTAAACGCTTCGCCAAATCTACCCAGGTATCAGCATTGTGAACCGGACTGGTGGTGTAAGACAGCGTCCCCTGCGCGTGCGCACCGACATCTACGGTCGCTTTCACCGCTTTTTCAAAGTTACGGACATCGTTCATCGCATCAAAGATACGGAACACATCCATCCCGTTGTGGTGGGCACGCTCAACAAATTTTTCCACCACGTCATCGGCGTAATGGCGGTAGCCCAGCAGGTTCTGGCCGCGTAGCAGCATCTGCATCGGGGTTTTTGGCATGGCTTGCTTCAGCAAACGGAGGCGCTCCCACGGATCTTCACCGAGGTAACGGATACAGGCATCAAATGTTGCGCCTCCCCAGGTTTCAAGCGACCAGTAGCCGATCTCGTCCAGCTGCGCCGCAATGGGCAGCATGTCGTCAATACGTAGGCGAGTGGCAAAGAGAGACTGATGGGCATCACGTAACACAACGTCAGTGATTGCTAAAGGCTTGGACATGCTCACAAACTCCTTGTAGAAATAACGTCCTAAAATCACACATGCAGACAGGCACCGTTCACCCTAACCAAATGGGACGGGGTCTGCGAATAACCGGTGGGGAGGATTCCCTCTTGATCAGGCGTTTTGCCTGCGGTACTGGTGCACGGCGGCGGAAATCGCAGCAACGACTTCAGGCTGCACACCTTGGTGATTTACGGCGGTCGATGGGGGCTTAGTAGCCACAGGGGCTGGAGGTGCATCTTTCGGTGCAACTTTCGCCAACAATTGAACGAGATAGATCAGGATACTGAGAAACAAAAAGACCACCACCATACCGGTGACCATGATCGTTGCTGCTTCCCACAACAAAGGGCCTAAATCTGCCATAATGCTTCCTTTCATTGTTTTGTGACAGGCGCGTTAACAATTATCACGACACGTAAAATTATGTCAATATGATTAACAACAACGCAATTTGTGCCGATAATTTAACCTATTTCTGCGTATTTGGTAGTACTTTTACGAAATAAGCGGAAAAATCCGGACAGAGCACACGATTCATTCCTTGTTACACACCCGCCCTACGCCTCAGACCCTGCATGAAGCCAGACAGGCTGGGCATTCTCCGGCCTAAGCTGACGTTTACGTAAACGGCATTTGATAAGTTGATGTCACTAAAATAAAGCAGAAAGATGGGAGGTTATGAGGTGAGTATCACAGTCGGTTAATTCTCTGGCGGCCAATCCGCCATAATTCGATCTTGTCGACAAAATAACCAACGCGAAAAAAGGGCATAAAAAAAGCCCAGCCGAAGCTGAGCTTTTTAATGATGGCGCGCTCGGGAGGATTCGAACCTCCGACCGCCTGGTTCGTAGCCAGGTACTCTATCCAGCTGAGCTACGAGCGCGCAGTGTTTCGATAATGCTAAAGCATAATCAGGGCAATACCCTTAAATAATGGCGCGTCCGGGAGGATTCGAACCTCCGACCGCCTGGTTCGTAGCCAGGTACTCTATCCAGCTGAGCTACGGACGCGCAGGCTTTTCGATATTACCGAAGCAATATCAGGTCAGTGACCTTAATAATGGCGCGCTCGGGAGGATTCGAACCTCCGACCGCCTGGTTCGTAGCCAGGTACTCTATCCAGCTGAGCTACGAGCGCGCAGTGTTTCGATGATGCCAAAGCATGATCAGGGCAATACCCTTAAATAATGGCGCGTCCGGGAGGATTCGAACCTCCGACCGCCTGGTTCGTAGCCAGGTACTCTATCCAGCTGAGCTACGGACGCGCAGGCTTTTCGATATCGCTGGAGCAATATCAGGGCAATACCCTTAAATAATGGCGCGCTCGGGAGGATTCGAACCTCCGACCGCCTGGTTCGTAGCCAGGTACTCTATCCAGCTGAGCTACGAGCGCGCAGAATATGGTGTGTTAAGCAAACGCCTAACAGCCAATGCGTTTCCGTCATTGGCATAAGTAACAATCCGTTGGTACTTAAGAAAGAATGGCGCGTCCGGGAGGATTCGAACCTCCGACCGCCTGGTTCGTAGCCAGGTACTCTATCCAGCTGAGCTACGGACGCGCAGGCTGTATTCTGTTGCCAGAACACGAATTCTAATAGTCTATCATCAGAATTTTTGAAGAATGGCGCGCTCGGGAGGATTCGAACCTCCGACCGCCTGGTTCGTAGCCAGGTACTCTATCCAGCTGAGCTACGAGCGCGCAGAATCTCGTATTATAGACGTGATGTCTATGAAGTAACAGTCCGTTGATACTTTTGAAAATTGTAATCTCAAAAGAGATGGCGCGTCCGGGAGGATTCGAACCTCCGACCGCCTGGTTCGTAGCCAGGTACTCTATCCAGCTGAGCTACGGACGCGCAGGCATTCTGTATCAAGGATAACTTGAAGAGAATAAATGGCGGTGAAGGAGGGATTCGAACCCTCGATACGGCTATAAACCGTATACTCCCTTAGCAGGGGAGCGCCTTCAGCCTCTCGGCCACCTCACCACACAAATTAATGGCGCGCTCGGGAGGATTCGAACCTCCGACCGCCTGGTTCGTAGCCAGGTACTCTATCCAGCTGAGCTACGAGCGCACACTTAATTCGGTTTGTAACCACACCGCTCAATGAGCGATATGTTGTTCAATAATGGCGCGTCCGGGAGGATTCGAACCTCCGACCGCCTGGTTCGTAGCCAGGTACTCTATCCAGCTGAGCTACGGACGCGCAGGCATTCGTTATCAAGTGAGAGTCTTGAAAACAAAATAAATGGCGGTGAAGGAGGGATTCGAACCCTCGATACGGCTATAAACCGTATACTCCCTTAGCAGGGGAGCGCCTTCAGCCTCTCGGCCACCTCACCACACAAATTAATGGCGCGCTCGGGAGGATTCGAACCTCCGACCGCCTGGTTCGTAGCCAGGTACTCTATCCAGCTGAGCTACGAGCGCACACTTAATTCGGTTTGTATCCACACCGCTCAATGAGCCATGTGTTGTTCAATAATGGCGCGCTCGGGAGGATTCGAACCTCCGACCGCCTGGTTCGTAGCCAGGTACTCTATCCAGCTGAGCTACGAGCGCGCTGTGCAAGCTTCCATTTCCTGAAACAAGAAATGGCGGTGAAGGAGGGATTCGAACCCTCGATACGGCTATAAACCGTATACTCCCTTAGCAGGGGAGCGCCTTCAGCCTCTCGGCCACCTCACCGTCTTGCGGGGGCCCATATTACTGACAGCCAAAAATAAGTCAAACACTTTATTGTGAAAAAATGACACTTACGGTGCGGATGCGCACTTAATAGGCAACACGACAATTAATCATGCGTAACAACCGAGTATTTCGCCATTTTTCCCTGTTCAGGCCGTGTAATAAGGGGAAATGAAAAAAGGCCAGCACATAGGCTGACCTTCTTCAAATTAGTAGTTACCAGAACCCTGGGAACCCGTTTCTTTTTCTGCTTGAATGCGCATGTAGATTTCTTCGCGGTGCACAGACACTTCTTTCGGTGCATTTACACCAATACGTACCTGGTTACCTTTTACACCTAGTACAGTGACAGTTACTTCATCACCGATCATTAGCGTTTCGCCTACGCGACGTGTCAAAATTAGCATTCTTGTGCTCCTTGAGTAATCTCAGCTTTATAAGAGTTAACGTTGATGTATCCAACAATTTTTACATTTTTCGTAAAAGCTCACTGCTCAAGAAACAGCGAGGAATGTTTGATTATCCAGACTTTCTGCATCAACCACAAACGTTTTATGGAGATGATCAACGGCTAACTGCTGATCCGCACTGTCGATCAGGATGGATAAACAACGTGCAGATTGTTTTTGTTGATAAATTGTCAGTCCACATTCGGCCAGTGCCGCGTGCAATGATCCCTGCAGCTGATGAACGTGTTCGCCGACCAGCGACAAGGTCGATACCCCTGCTACTGTCACCGTTGGGCTGCTTAGCCCCCACTTCAATCGCGCTAAATCATCATTGGCAACAACAACCAATGTGGCATCACTTTCCTCAGCATAGCACCATGCTTCAAAGCCTAACAGCGTCAAACGCTCTGCAACCTCGTTAAACGGGGCCGCGACACGCACCAGCAGTTGCTGGCTCATGACGGCGACACCGACCGCAGCACAAGGCTGCGACACGGAAAAGTCAACTAACGTGCCATCCCCATCCTCGAAGGACGACAACACGCGTAAAGGAACTTGATGCGATTGAGCATATTCAACCGACTGTAATTGTAGCACTTTTGCACCAAAACGTGCCATTGCCGTCATATCATCGAAATGAATCGTCGACAAACGGCGAGCCGCCGTCACTAACCGAGGATCCGTGGTGTACACCCCGTCCACATCGGTAAAGATCTGGCACTCATCCGCGCCCAGCGCACTCGCAATGGCCACCGCAGTGGTATCCGAGCCGCCGCGTCCCAAGGTCGTGATGTTGTTACCGCTATCACGACCCTGAAAGCCTGCCACAACAACAATGTGGCCCGCGTTCAGCAGAGACGTCAGGTTTTCAGTGTCTACCTGAATGATGCTGGCGTTATTAAATGCATTATCCGTTCGGATGGTGACTTGATCAGCGGTCATTGAGGTGGCACGGAAACCGCGCTTATTCAATGCCATTGCCAATAAGGCAATCGTGACCTGCTCCCCTGTTGATAACAGGACATCCAGCTCACGCTGATTCGGTACGTCATCAACCTGTTTAGCCAAACCCAATAAACGGTTTGTTTCGCCCGCCATGGCAGACACAACGACGACAACTTGATGGCCTTGCTGGCGCGCTTTAATCACGCGCTCAGCAACCGCTTCTATACGTTCGATATCACCGACCGATGTGCCACCAAATTTCTGCACCAATAGTGCCACAGCACCTCTCCACTCTTACAGTTTGTCAGCCAACCAAGGTGCTACAGATTCTAGCGCAGCTGGAAGTGCTGCTGCATCGGTACCACCCGCTTGTGCCATATCAGGACGACCACCGCCCTTACCGCCAACTTGTAGAGCCACCAGGTTAACCAGATCACCGGCTTTCACTTTGCCGATCAGATCTTTGGTTACGCCCGCGATCAGGCCAACTTTGCCTTCGCTGACGTTACCCAGCACAACCACACCGCTGCCCATCTGGTTCTTCAGTTCGTCAACCATGCCACGTAGGGCTTTGTTGTCCGCACCGTCCAGTTTCGCGATCAAGACTTTCACGCCGTTGATCTCTTGCGCCTGGTTGATAAGGTCAGCACTTTCTTGTGCCGCTAGCTTGTCTTTTAGCTGCTGAATTTCTTTTTCCAGCTGCTTGCTGTGTGCAACCAGTGCGCTCACTTTTGTTGCCACAGACGCCGCGTCAGATTTCACTAGGCTTGCTGTTTCTGCCAGTAGCGCTTCTTGTGCGTGCAGTGCTGCGATAGCCGCTTCACCGGTTACCGCTTCAATACGGCGAACACCCGCTGCGATACCGCCTTCAGAGATGATCTTGAACAGACCGATATCACCGGTGTTAGTAGCATGAATACCACCACACAGTTCTACCGAGAAATCACCCATGCTCAATACGCGAACTTCGTCATCATATTTTTCGCCAAACAGTGCCATCGCACCTTTTTCTTTCGCGGCTTCAATATCCATGATGTCCGTGCTGATCGCGTGGTTACGGCGTATTTGCTCGTTCACGACACGCTCAACTTCACGCAGTTCTTCTGGCTTCACCGCTTCTAGGTGAGAGAAGTCAAAACGCAGACCGTCAGGCTTCACCAAAGAACCTTTCTGTGCCACGTGCTCACCCAGTAGGTTACGCAGTGCAGCATGCATCAGGTGTGTTGCTGAGTGGTTCAGGCTGACTGCGGCACGACGTGCTGCATCAACGCTAGCTTTTAGCTTGTCGCCCACGCTCAAACGGCCTGCGGCTACCTGACCTTTGTGGCCGATCGCTGCGCCGAATTTCTGCGTGTCTGCCACGTTGAACTGCATGCCTTCTGCGTGCAATACACCGGTGTCACCACACTGGCCGCCTGACTCTGCGTAGAATGGCGTGTTGTCTAGCACAACCAGCACTTCTTCGCCCGCATCAGCGCCGTCAACCTGCTCGCCATCGCGGTATAGCGCGATAACCGTTGCTTCGCCTTCTGTCGCGCTGTAACCACAGAATGCCGTTTCTGCGTCGACTTTGATTGCGCTGTTGTAATCCACACCGAACTGGCCTGCATCACGAGCACGCTGACGCTGAGATTCCATCGCATCGTTGAAGCCTTCTTCATCGATAGAGAAACCACGCTCACGCGCCACGTCGTTCGTCAGGTCAGCTGGGAAGCCGTAAGTGTCGTACAGTTTAAAGACGGTTTCACCGTCCAGTACTTCACCGTCCAGGTTGTCCAGTGCTTCTGCCAGAATCGCCATACCACGGTCAAGCGTACGACCGAAGTTGTCTTCTTCAATCTTCAGCACTTTCTCAACCATTTCCTGCTGTTTCTTCAGCTCTTCGCCTGCGCTACCCATCACGTCAGCCAGTGGGCCAACCAGCTTGAAGAAGAATGCGCCTTTCGCGCCAAGCTTGTTACCGTGACGTACTGCACGACGAATGATGCGGCGTAGCACGTAGCCACGGCCTTCGTTTGACGGCATCACGCCATCAGCGATCAGGAACGCACATGAACGGATGTGGTCAGCCACAACGCGCAGTGATTGGTTGCTCAGATCGTCGTAACCGATCACAGCAGCGGCTTCTTTGATCAGACGCTGGAAGATGTCGATTTCGTAGTTTGAGTGTACGCCCTGCATGATCGCAGAGATACGCTCGATACCCATACCAGTATCTACTGATGGCTTAGGTAGCGGTTCCATCGTGCCGTCTGCGTGACGGTTGAACTGCATAAATACGTTGTTCCAGATCTCGATGAAACGGTCGCCGTCTTCATCTGGAGAACCTGGAGGACCACCGGCAATGTGCGCGCCGTGATCGTAGAAAATTTCCGTACAAGGACCACAAGGGCCTGTGTCACCCATCTGCCAGAAGTTGTCAGACTCAAACGCCTTACCGCCTTCTTTATCACCGATACGGATGATACGGTCAGCCGGTACGCCAACTTTCTTGTTCCAGATGTCGAATGCTTCATCATCTGTCTGGTATACCGTCACTAGCAGACGATCTTTTGGTAGCTGTAGTACGTCAGTCAGGAATTCCCACGCAAATGAGATCGCATCTTCTTTGAAGTAGTCACCAAAGCTGAAGTTACCCAGCATTTCAAAGAAAGTGTGGTGACGCGCAGTGAAACCAACGTTTTCTAGGTCGTTGTGCTTACCACCAGCACGTACACAGCGCTGTGCTGTGGTTGCGCGTGTATAAGCACGTTTTTCTAGGCCTAGGAAGCAATCTTTAAACTGGTTCATACCTGCGTTAGTAAATAGCAGGGTTGGATCGTTGTGCGGCACTAACGATGAACTCTCTACGATTTGGTGTCCTTTGCTTTCAAAGAACTTGAGGTACGCGTTACGTACCTCATCAGTGCTCATGTACATTGGCAATTCCTGATAATGCTTTTCTGTAAACTGATTGGTCGAATTTAGCGATTTTCCCATCACCCCATAAGTTCCTCCCGTCCCGGGAAGGACACACGGGGATGGCAGTGATGGCATTAACATAAATTCTTTGAAGGTTATTGTAAAACAACGGCAGGCAATACGGGAAACGTTATGTTGAGAAATGGGGCAATTTCAGCCCACTGAGTGTGCGACATATCGCCACGGGCTCGCGATGGCCTCCCCTGACTGACGACACTGCCTGCGGCGTTACAAGTAGTCATCCTCAATATTGAGCGCATATTGGATCTGCTCAAATTCAAACCCACGGGATTGCAGAAAACGGCAACGGCGAGCTTGCTCTTTCTGAGGCATCGATGCGGTCTCTGCCACGCTCTCACCAAACTTACGCACCGCCACCGCGCGGGCATGTTCAAACCAGTCAAAGGTATCGTCTTCAAATTGCTGGCGTATCAGCCATTCATGCACGCCTTTTTGCGTCATCTCTTGCTGGATCCGCAGAGCGCCCCAGCCTTTGGCAATCCCATTACGGCGCACGGTCGCGGCATAACGGGCATCATCCAGCCAGTTATAGTCCTGACAATACGCAATGGCCTCATCCGCGTCTTGCTCGGCATACCCGCGTTGCAACAGCTTCTGACGCAACGCCTGCTCTGCGTGATCGCTGCGGGAGAGATAACGCACGGCCGCTTCTTTGGCGCTGATGGTGGGCGTTTTTCGTTTTATCGTCATGGTGTCTTTTTCTCCACGTACATTCGGGGCTTCATGTACATTCAGGGCCTGCTTTTCAGGACGACAGATAGCAAAAAGCCCCGCTAAGCAGGGCTTTTTCATTCATGGACGGCTTAAAACTCTTCGTCTTCCGCATCCATCTCTTCTAGGCTTGGCTCTTTGCTGGCTGCCGCGTCGTGCTCTGGGTTATTCAGCAGTAGATCACGCAGTTGCTTTTCAATTTCAGCCGCAATTTCTGGGTTCTCAGTCAGGAACTTACACGCGTTCGCTTTACCCTGACCAATCTTGTCACCCTTGTAGCTGTACCATGCACCGGCTTTTTCGATCATCTTGTGCTTCACGCCAAGATCCACCAGCTCACCCTGACGGTTGAAGCCCAGACCGTAAAGAATTTGCGTGTCCGCTTGCTTAAACGGTGCCGCAATCTTGTTCTTCACAACCTTAATACGGGTTTCGTTACCCACCACTTCGTCGCCTTCTTTGATAGCACCGGTACGGCGAATATCCAAACGTACAGAAGCATAGAATTTCAGGGCGTTACCACCGGTCGTGGTTTCTGGGTTACCGAACATCACACCGATCTTCATACGGATCTGGTTGATGAAGATACACATACAGTTTGATTGCTTCAGGTTACCGGTTAGCTTACGCATCGCCTGAGACAGCATACGTGCCTGCAGACCCATGTGTGAGTCACCCATTTCACCTTCGATTTCCGCTTTTGGCGTCAGTGCTGCCACGGAGTCAACCACCAGAATGTCGACCGCACCTGAACGTGCCAATGCGTCAGCAATTTCCAGCGCCTGTTCACCGGTGTCAGGCTGAGACACCAATAGCTGGTCGATATCTACGCCCAGTTTCTTGGCGTAGATTGGGTCTAGCGCGTGCTCGGCATCGATAAACGCACAGGTTTTGCCTTCGCGCTGCGCCGCAGCAATCACTTCCAGCGTCAATGTGGTTTTACCTGATGATTCCGGACCGTAGATTTCAACGATACGGCCCATTGGCAGACCACCCGCACCCAAGGCGATATCAAGCGACAAAGAGCCAGTCGATACAGTCTCGACATCCATTGTGCGGTTATCGCCCAATTTCATGATCGAGCCTTTACCGAATTGTTTTTCAATTTGACCTAATGCGGCGGCAAGTGCCTTCTGCTTATTGTCGTCCATTCGACTCTCCCAGGGATGCTGAATTGATGCTTAGATTAAGTACTGATTATGATGACTAGTATACTGTCTATTCATACAGTGTCTAGCACTGAATAAAACTTTTTTTGTCCGCGATGGCTTTGTTATTGATCCGCTTCACGCTTTTCCAACGACACCAAGCGTGCCAGCAATCCGTCCAATGCGGCATCGACCGCTTGTTGGCGCACCGCGACCCTGTCCCCGTCAAAGTGGAAACACTGCGCGTCTGCCCACCCGGTGTGATCCGCCCAGGCCAGCCACACCGTACCGACCGGTTTGGCATCACTGCCGCCACCCGGGCCGGCAATGCCGCTGACCGCCACGCTGATATGAGCCAGAGAGTGCGCCAAGGCACCGCGCGCCATTTCATACACTACCGCTTCACTGACTGCGCCGTGGTCGTTAAGCGTTTGGGCCGCAACGCCCAACATGTCTTGTTTGGCCTCGTTGCTGTAGGTAATAAACGCCCGATCAAACCACGCGGAACTGCCCGCAATATCGGTAATGGCACTGGCGATCCCGCCGCCGGTACAGGATTCTGCCGTGGCAGCCACCCACTGCTGACGCGCCAGTTGCTGGCCCAGTCGTTGTGCTCGTTCCATCCCGTGCTCCCTGTCTGAAAATAAGAGGAAATGGCCTATACCATACTCCGCCTTCCCCGCTTCAGGCAATCTCACTGCACCGCCCTTTTTGCCCGATGAAAAATCCTGTCCAGCCCTTTGCCCAACGCAGCGATTCACGTATCCTAAGCGGTCAGAAATTTTCCCGGCCACGGCAGCGCGTCAGCGTCCCGACCGGCACTACAAGCAGGCAAAATCGTGACCATAAAAGGCTTAGAAAAGCACACACCTATGATGCAGCAGTTTTTACGGATCAAGGCGGAAAACCCTGATGTCCTGCTGTTCTACCGCATGGGTGACTTCTACGAATTATTCTTTGATGACGCCAAACGCGCTTCCCAACTGCTGGATATCTCACTGACCAAACGCGGCTCGTCCAATGGCGAACCGATCCCGATGGCCGGTGTACCGTACCATGCCGTGGAAGGCTACCTGGCGAAACTGGTTCAGCAAGGTGTTTCCGTTGCGATCTGTGAGCAGATCGGCGATCCGGCCACCAGCAAAGGCCCGGTTGAGCGCCAAGTGGTGCGCATCATCACGCCGGGGACGGTCAGTGACGAAGCCTTGTTGAATGAACGTCACGATAACCTGATCGCCGCGATTTACCAGCACGGCGATGCGTTTGGTTACGCCACGCTGGACATTACCTCTGGCCGCTTCATGCTGACCGAGCCGGATACCGAAGAGGCAATGCAGGCTGAACTGCAACGCACCAGCCCGGCAGAACTGCTGTACCCGGAAGATTTTGCCCTGCCAGGCATGCTGCAACACATCAAAGGCAGCCGTCGTCGTCCGGTATGGGAATTTGATTTAGAGACCGCGCGCCAGCAACTGACCATGCAGTTTGGTACCCGTGACTTGGTCGGCTTTGGTGTCGAAAACGCCGAACGCGGCCTGTGCGCGGCCGGTTGTTTGCTGCAGTACGTGAAAGATACCCAGCGTACCGCGCTGCCCCATATTCGTGCCATCACCCAAGACACCAAAGATCATGCGGTGATCTTAGATGCCGCGACCCGTCGCAACCTGGAGCTGACCCAGAATCTGGCCGGTGGCTTTGATAACACCTTGGCGTCGGTACTGGATCACACCGCCACCCCAATGGGTAGCCGCCTGCTCAAGCGTTGGCTGCACCAGCCGATCCGCGATCAAAAACAATTGAATGGCCGCTTGGATGCTATCAGTGCGTTCAAAGACACCAGCCTGTTCTTGGATCTGGCGGGCGTGTTGCGTCACATGGGCGATCTGGAACGTATTCTGGCCCGTTTGGCCCTGCGCTCTGCCCGTCCTCGCGACTTGGCCCGTATGCGTACCGCGCTGCAACACCTGCCGGAAGTGAGCGATCTACTGAGCGAGATCAGCCAGCCGCGTATTGGTCAGCTCGCCCAAGCGGCAGCGCCGATGGACGAACTGTGTGAACTGCTGGAACGTGCCATCATTGAAAACCCACCGGTGGTGATCCGTGACGGTGGCGTTTTGGCCCCAGGCTACAACGCCGAACTCGACGAGTGGCGTGACTTGGCCGACGGCGCAACCAAATTCTTGGAAGAGCTGGAAGCGAGCGAGCGTGAACGTCACGATATCGACAGCCTGAAAGTGGGCTTTAACCAAGTACACGGTTTCTACATTCAGGTCAGCCGTGGTCAAAGCCACTTGGTGCCAAGCCACTACGTGCGCCGCCAAACGCTGAAAAATGCCGAGCGTTACATCATTCCTGAGCTCAAAGCGCACGAAGACAAGGTACTGAACTCAAAATCCAAAGCACTCGCCCTTGAGAAAAAGCTGTGGGATGAACTGTTTGACTTGCTGTTGCCACACCTGGAGCAACTGCAAAATGCCGCCAGCGCCCTGTCAGAGCTGGATGTTCTGGCGAACCTGGCTGAGCGTGCCGATACCCTGAACTACTGCCGTCCAGAGTTGGTTGAGCGGCCGGGTATTGAGATCAGTGCCGGTCGTCACCCGGTGGTCGAGCAAGTACTGAATGAACCGTTTATCGCCAACCCGATTGCGTTGCACCAAGACCGCCGCATGTTGATCATTACCGGTCCGAACATGGGCGGTAAATCGACCTACATGCGTCAAACGGCCTTGATTGCCCTGCTGGCCCATGTCGGCTCGTTTGTGCCGGCAGATGCGGTGAAGATCGGCCCGTTGGATCGTATTTTCACCCGTATCGGCGCATCGGATGACCTGGCGTCTGGCCGTTCGACCTTCATGGTAGAAATGACCGAAACCGCCAATATCCTGCACAATGCCACCAAGCACAGCCTGGTATTGATGGATGAAATCGGTCGCGGTACCAGTACCTATGACGGTCTGTCGCTGGCATGGGCCAGTGCCGAATGGCTGGCAGAGAAAATTGCCGCGATGACGCTGTTTGCCACCCACTACTTTGAGCTGACGGAGCTGCCATCTCTGATTGACGGCTTAGCGAACGTGCACTTGGATGCGGTCGAGCACGGTGATGAAATTGCCTTTATGCACGCAGTACAAGAAGGCGCAGCCAGCAAGTCATACGGCTTGGCCGTGGCGAGCTTGGCCGGTGTGCCAAAGCCGGTGATCAAACGCGCTAAGTTCAAACTGCAGCAGCTCGAGGCCAGCGGCCACCAGCAAGCGATTGAACCACAAAGCACAGCCGCGAAGACAAGTACTGCCCCGCGTGTCGAGAACCAGCTCAGCCTGATCCCAGAGCCGAGTGAAGTAGAAGACGCACTGGCGCGCATCAACCCGGATGAAATGACCCCGCGTCAGGCACTGGATGAGCTGTATCGCCTAAAAGCGCTGCTGTAACGGCTTCTCAGCCAAGTACGTAAACGAATAATCTTCGAAATAAAAAAGGGTTGATGCATGGCATCAACCCTTTTTCTTTGCCTTGGAAAAGCACACCGTTGTACGTCAAAAATGGAAATAAAGAAGGTGACGTTACAGCTGCTCCTGATTAAACAACGACTCAATGCTGAGGCCTTGGTGGGTCAGCATGTCACGCAGGCGACGTAGCCCTTCCACCTGAATTTGACGTACCCGCTCACGGGTCAGGCCAATTTCACGTCCCACATCTTCCAAGGTCGAGGCTTCATAGCCCAGCAAGCCAAAACGCCGTGCCAGCACTTCACGCTGTTTCGGGTTCAGCTCTTGCAACCAATGGACAATGGAGACTTTGATGTCGTCATCTTGGGTCGAAGTTTCCGGTCCACCGCTTTTCTCATCCGGAATAATATCCAGCAGCGCTTTTTCTGAATCGCCGCCAATGGGATTATCGACCGAGCCGACACGCTCATTGAGGCGCAGCATGCGGTTGACGTCATCGACAGATTTATCCAGTTTGAACGCGATGTCTTCGGCGGTGGGTTCGTGATCCAGTTTTTGTGCCAGCTCGCGGGCAGTACGCAGGTACACGTTGAGTTCTTTCACGACATGGATCGGCAGGCGAATGGTGCGGGTTTGGTTCATGATGGCCCGCTCAATGGTTTGGCGGATCCACCAGGTGGCATAGGTCGAGAAACGGAAGCCCCGTTCAGGGTCGAATTTTTCCACGGCGCGAATGAGGCCCAGGTTGCCCTCTTCCACCAGATCCAACAAGGCTAAGCCCCGGTTGCTGTAACGGCGAGAGATTTTGACCACCAAACGCAGATTACTCTCAATCATCCGTTTACGGGCGGCTTCATCACCGCGCAACGCACGGCGGGCATACAGTACTTCCTCTTCGGCGGTAAGTAGTGGAGAGAAACCAATTTCACCCAGATAAAGCTGCGTCGCATCCAAGGCTTTTTGCGGCGTCCCAAACTGAGACATATCTACATCGTCATCCACCGTTTCCGTCGTTTCCGCTTTGGTGTCGACGCGGGCCGCTTCCATCTCCATTTCCTGATCTAAATCGAAATCGTCTATCTCTGTAGCAGTATTGCTTCTACTCATAGCGCCTCCCAGATGGCGAGTTAGCAAGACATTACAACTTCACTCTGTCATGTTCTCTATCGCGGCAAGTACCGCATTGGATCAACAGATTTGCCTTTGTATCGGATTTCAAAATGGAGCCGCACGTTGTTGGTGCCCGTGCTACCCATGGTGGCAATTTTCTCCCCCACTTTCACACGCTGCTGCTCCTTTACATACATCTGGTCATTGTGCGCATACGCACTGAGGAAATCCTCGCTGTGCTTAATAATCACCAGATTGCCATATCCGCGTAACGCGTTACCGGCATACACCACCACGCCGTCAGCGGACGCTTTAATGGCTTGACCTCGTTGCCCTGCAATATCCAGCCCTTTGTTGCCGTTCTCGCTATTGGAGAAACGCGCAATGACCCGTCCTTGTGTTGGCCATGTCCATTTATCCACTTTGGTATTGCTTGGCTTCGGTGTCGGCTTCGGCTTATTTGTAACAACTTTGTTACTTTCAGCTTTTTGAGGGTACTCTTTTGTGGGAGCTGGATCAATATTTTTATTGCTGTTTTTTTGCACAGTTTCAGATTTAGCCACCGCGACCGGTGCCGGCTTCTGGGGAGCCGGTTTAGTCGCAGGTTGTGGCGTCGGCTTCGGTGTCGGTGTGATCACCGGCTTGGCCTTGTGTGCCGTTTGTGTCACCGGCGGGGTGATCGGTACTGTCTTGCCGTATTGCGGCGCCACGTACTTGGGCTTCCACAATTGCAGTTTCTGCCCCGGATAAATGGTATACGGGGCAGCTAGGCGGTTATAAACGATCAGCTCATTAACGTCTTTGTCCGTGATATAGGAAATAAAGTACAAGGTATCGCCTTTTTGCACTTCATAGTAACTCCCCCGGTAGCTGCCTCGCTCCAGGGTATGATAATCCTTTCCCAAACTCGTGACGGGTGCGGGCGTATGATTACTACAGCCAGACAGCCACAAGCCGACAGCCAATACTGTCCACTTTACGGTTGGTTTGATCACTGACACAGACGCACTCACCTTCATTTAATACAGCAGTTCCCCTGCCACCAATGGAACAAAACGTACCGGCTCGATATCGCTGGCACGATAACGGTCGCCGTCACGCACAATCAATTTTAACACTTGGGTCTCTTGCCCGACCGGTACAATCAGCCGACCGCCGTCAGCTAACTGCTCCAGCAGTGCCATCGGAATATCCGCCGCCGCCGCTGTCACGATAATGGCATCAAACGGCCCTTTGGCGGCCCATCCCTGCCAACCGTCCCCGTGCTTGGTCGACACATTGTGAATCGACAATTGGTTCAGGCGGCGTTTGGCGCGCCACTGTAATGCTTTAATGCGCTCCACCGAATACACATGATCCACCAGATGCGATAGCACTGCGGTCTGGTATCCCGATCCCGTGCCAATCTCCAGAATGCGCGACTGTGGCACCAAGGCCATCAGCTCTGTCATTCTGGCCACAATGTACGGCTGGGAAATGGTCTGCCCGTTACCGATAGGCAGCGCATTATTTTCATAGGCTTTGTGTGACAAGGCTTCATCGATAAACACCTCGCGAGGCACGGCGGCGATCGCCTGAAGCACCCTGTTATCACGGATCCCTTGCTGAGACAGATACTTCAGTAGGGCGTTCCGCTCATCCACATAGCGCATCCTTACTTTATCTCCTGATCGTTAACCCAATGCTGCAGCGCATCTAGCGCATCGTGTGCGGTGAGATCCACCTGTAACGGGGTCACTGACACACTCCCCTGCTCGATGGCATAAAAGTCCGTGCCCGGACCGGCATCCTGACAAGGCCCCGGCGGCCCTAACCAGTACAGCGTTTTACCGCGTGGATCGACCGCTTTCACCATGTTTTCAGCACGGTGACGGGCCCCTAAACGGGTGACCTGCCACGGCCCCAGCTCTGCCAACGGCACATCCGGCACATTGATGTTCAAAATGCGGTTCATCGGCAGCGGGTGGGTTTCGATTCTCAGCAAAACGTGCTTCACCACCTGTGCGGCAGTGTCAAAATGGGTATCCCCCACCAAGGAAACTGCAATCGCCGGTACGCCAAGGAAGTGCCCTTCGGTGGCCGCCGCGACGGTGCCGGAATAGAGCACGTCATCGCCCAGGTTCGCCCCGTGATTGATCCCCGTGACCACCACGTCTGGCCGTTCATCCAGCCATTCGTTCAAGGCAAAATGCACGCAATCTGTCGGTGTGCCTTCCACAGAGATTCGGCGTTCGCCTTCCTCGCGGATACGGAGCGGGTTATCCAGACTCAGAGAGTTGGATGCGCCCGACCGATTACGGTCCGGCGCGACCACAGTCACTTCCCCCAGCTCGGACAGCACCCGAGCCAGAGTATTGATCCCTTCAGCAAAAATACCGTCGTCGTTACTGATCAGAATACGCATCGTGTTCAGTACCTTCGGTTTCATCCACGATTTCCTGCATCATTTCACGTACTACGGCTGTCGCAAAACAGCCCGCCGGTAACGCAAAAGACACGGTGATCGTGTCGCCATCGTGCTGCCATTCCACTTGCTCAGGCTTAAGCAACAGCGGACGACGCTCATGGCGCATACGGTTATCGCGGATCAGCTTCAGTAATGCCGGCTCTTGTTCCACAATCGCCATTTCAAACGCTTGTGCATCTGCTGTGGTTGGCAGGGCGTTATCCCCCATCATCGGTGCCGTGATAGACAAACGGCCCGCGTCGACATCCTGTTGAATGCTGTCAGTCACCGTCGCCACCAGCATGCCACGTGGGTCAGCCTCAGATTCCAGCCAGTCACCGGCCATCACGCTGCGAACGGTGTTATTTTCAATACGCGCAGACAGCACTTGGTTAAACATCCAAGAACGGGCCGCAGACAGGTAGAAGCTGCGCTTGCTCTTATCACGGACACGGAACTCATCGTTACCCCATGCACGGGCTTTCGTGACGTTGTTACCGTTATGACCAAAACGCTGCTCACCGAAGTAGTTCGGTACGCCGTGTTCGCGGATCTGAGCCAGACGTGCAATCACCTCTTCCGGCTGATCCAAGTCACGCAGGCGCAATTGGAAGGCATTACCCACCAAATCACCTGGGCGCAATTTCTTATCGTGGCGCGCGGTTTCCAGCACTTCTACGCCTGGGTGTTCCGCTTCAAACGCGCTCAGATCCGGATCCGCTTTACCCGGCAGGTGCACACTCAGCCACTGCTCGGTCACAGCATGGCGATCTTTCAGGCCCGCCCAGCTCACGTCACGGGATTTTACGCCGCACGCTTTTGCCAGCTCGTTCACCACATACTTGGTGTTTTCGCCCGTTTTACGGATTTTCACCATGAAGTGCTCGCCAGTACCCGCAAACGCAAAGCCCAAATTTTCCTTTACCACAAAATCTTCAGGCTCGACCTTAATGCGGCCCTGACAGCTTGGTTTTCCGTATAACCAGCTGAAACTGTCCATTACTGTAGACATACATACACCATTTATTCGTGGCACTCATGTGCCCGTTTGTAAAGTTAACGCCAAAATCGGCATTAGCCTTGTCTTATTGTTGGCAGATCAATACCACCGCTTCACAGGCAATGCCTTCTTTGCGGCCGGTAAAACCTAAACGCTCTGAGGTGGTCGCTTTCACATTGACGTTGCCAATGTCGGTTTCCAAATCCTCAGCAATCGCCTGACACATGGCCTCAATGTAAGGGGCCATTTTCGGTGCCTGTGCAATGATGGTGACATCCACGTTGCCCAGACGGTAGCCTTTGGCCTTCACCTTACTGTAGACATCGCGTAGCAGCGCACGGCTGTCGGCACCGGCCCACTCGGCATCGGTATCCGGGAAGTGACGACCAATATCGCCAGCCGCAATGGCACCAAGCAGCGCATCACACACTGCGTGCAACGCCACATCACCGTCAGAGTGCGCAATCAAACCTTGCTCATAAGGGATCGCAACGCCGCCAATAATTACCGGCCCTTCGCCACCAAACTTGTGTACATCAAAGCCGTGTCCAATTCGCATCATTCCGCTTCCCTCATCATCTTGTTTAAATAAAATTCTGCCAGCGCGAGATCTTCCGGTTGCGTCACCTTCAGGTTATCGGCCCGTCCTTTCACGAGTTGAGGGGCCATCTGGCCATGCTCCATCGCAGACGCTTCATCGGTGATCACCGCCCCCTCCTCCAACGCCTGTTGCAAAGCGTGGGTTAACGTACCGGCTCGGAACATCTGGGGCGTTAGGGCGTGCCACAAATCGCTGCGATCGACCGTGCTGGCGATCTCGCCTGCGCCATTGCCGCGTTTCATGGTATCACGCACAGGCGCAGCCAAAATCGCCCCGTAAGGCGAGGCCAAGGCGCCAGCAATGAGCGCATCCACATCACTCAACTGCAAACACGGACGCGCAGCGTCATGCACCAAGACCCAGGTATTGGGATCGTCAATCGCTGCCAATCCGGCAAATACCGAATCGGCACGCTCTGCACCGCCATTAACCCGCACGACACGCGGATCGTTAGCCAGCGGCAACTGCGGAAAATACGGATCCTGCTCGCTGATAGCGACAATCACTTGGTCAATCGATGGATGGGCCAGCAAGCGCGCGACGGTGTGTTCCAGAATCGTCTTGCCAGCAATGTGTAAGTACTGTTTCGGGCGATCAGCCGCCATACGGCTGCCCACTCCGGCTGCAGGCACCACTGCAATCATTTTTTCACGTTGGGTCATCCGTTTTCACTTCTTACGGTTGAGGCTCAGGCACACAATCTGCGACCTACGGGGTTACTCCCCGACTATACGAAAGAAGGTTTCGCCCGGGCGGATCATGCCAAGCTCATTGCGAGCCCGCTCTTCTATCGCCTCTTGTCCTCGGTTCAGATCATTAATTTCAAAATACATTTGCTGGTTACGCTGCGCTAATTCCGCATTGGCTTGCTGCTGAACGGCGACATTATCTTTCACCGCCAGATAATCCAGCATGCCATTTTTGCCTAACCAGAAGTCATATTGCAGCCAACTCAACACTGCCAATAGCAGCAAGGTAAGCATTCGCATTCCATTCTCCAGACAATGATCAGTGCTATTAACCCATGACACTGCCTGCTTATACAGACAATACCCTCGGTAAATACCACATCCCTGATTCAACGATAGACAATTGAGCCGACAATAATCCCATAAAGCGCAGTTTGACACTAGCGCCTAAGCCCAAACTGCCCATCATTCGCCCATAAAAAAACCGCCCCTAAGAGGCGGTTTTTATTAAAGTGTGTAGGTTATCCCCACAGGCAAGCTATCAATTAAGCTTGGCCTTTCACTTCTTTAAGACCGTTGAAAGGAGCTTTAGCACCTAGAGCTTCTTCGATACGGATTAGCTGGTTGTACTTAGCAACACGGTCAGAACGGCTCATAGAACCTGTCTTGATTTGGCCTGCAGCAGTACCTACCGCTAGGTCAGCGATAGTTGCATCTTCAGTCTCGCCAGAACGGTGAGAGATTACCGCTGTGTAACCTGCGTCTTTAGCCATCTTGATTGCAGCTAGAGTCTCAGTTAGAGAACCGATTTGGTTGAACTTGATAAGGATAGAGTTAGCGATGCCTTTCTCGATACCTTCAGCTAGGATCTTAGTGTTAGTAACGAATAGATCGTCACCTACTAGCTGGATCTTGTCGCCAAGAAGTTGAGTCTGGTGTGCGAAACCAGCCCAATCAGACTCGTCTAGACCATCTTCGATAGATACGATTGGGAACTGCTCAACTAGACCCGCTAGGTAGTGGTTGAACTCTTCAGAAGTGAAAGTTTTGCCTTCACCTTTCATGTTGTAGATGCCAGCTTCTTTGTCGAAGAACTCAGATGCTGCACAGTCCATAGCAAGAGTAACGTCTTTGCCTAGCTCGTAGCCAGCTGCAGCAACAGCTTCTGCGATTACTTCTAGTGCTTCAGCGTTAGACTTAAGGTTTGGAGCGAAACCACCTTCGTCACCAACAGCTGTGTTGTAGCCTTTAGACTTAAGTACTTTAGCTAGGTTGTGGAATACTTCCGCACCCATGCGTACAGCTTCTTTCAGAGTTGCAGCGCCAACTGGCTGGATCATGAACTCTTGGATGTCAACGTTGTTGTCAGCGTGCTCACCACCGTTGATGATGTTCATCATTGGTAGAGGCATAGAGAACTGACCAGCAGTACCGTTTAGTTCAGCGATGTGCTCGTATAGAGGCATGCCTTTAGCAGCAGCTGCTGCTTTAGCGTTAGCTAGAGATACAGCTAGGATTGCGTTTGCACCAAAGTTAGATTTGTTCTCAGTGCCGTCTAGTTCGATCATGATTGCATCGATTGCAGCTTGATCTTTAGCATCTTTGCCAACTAGCGCTTCAGCGATTGGGCCGTTTACAGCTTCAATTGCTTTAAGAACACCTTTACCTAGGAAACGTGACTTGTCACCGTCGCGTAGCTCAAGAGCTTCGCGAGAACCTGTAGATGCACCTGATGGTGCAGCTGCCATACCTACGAAACCGCCTTCTAGGTGTACTTCAGCTTCAACAGTTGGGTTACCACGTGAGTCGATGATTTCACGACCTAGAACTTTAACGATCTTAGACATTGTGTTTCCTCTTGCTTTATCTTGAAATTAAAAGCTAAAAAAATAGCTGCAGCTAACACTGCGCTACAGCTATCCGTAATCCTTACTTTTTCAGTTCACCACGCTGGTTTTCACCAGCCGCTTTTACGAAACCTTCGAACAGTGGGTGACCGTCGCGAGGTGTCGAGGTGAACTCTGGGTGGAACTGAGCAGCCACGAACCATGGGTGGTTCGGGATTTCAATGATTTCCACTAGCTTCTTGTCTGCTGACAGACCAGATACTTTCAAACCGGCTTTTTCCAGTTTAGGAAGCAGGTTGTTGTTCACTTCGTAACGGTGACGGTGACGCTCATGGATAGTTGCGTTACCGTAAAGCGCACGCGCTTTCGAACCGTCTTGAAGGTGACATAGCTGAGAACCTAGACGCATTGTACCGCCAAGATCCGATTTTTCACTACGTTCTTCAACGTTACCTTCGTTATCAACCCATTCAGTGATCAGGCCAACAACTGGGTATTTGCTCTCAGGATTAAATTCAGTTGAGTGCGCGCCTTCCAGGCCTGCTACGTTACGTGCGAATTCGATCAGTGCAACCTGCATACCCAGACAGATACCCAAGTAAGGCACTTTGTTTTCACGTGCGTATTGTGCAGTCAGGATCTTACCTTCTACACCACGGTTACCGAAGCCACCTGGTACAAGGATAGCGTCTAGACCTTCAAGCACTTCTGTGCCTTTAGATTCAACGTCCTGAGAGTCAATGTATTTGATTTTCACTGACAGACGGTTTTTCAGACCCGCGTGTTTCAACGCTTCGTTTACTGACTTGTATGCATCTGGCAGTTCAATGTACTTACCTACCATACCAATCACAACTTCTGCAGTTGGGTTAGCTTCTTCGTAGATAACTTGTTCCCACTCAGACAGGTTTGCTTCCGGTGCAGTAATGCCAAAACGCTGACAAACAAGATCATCTAGGCCCTGTGCTTTGATTAGCTGAGGGATCTTGTAGATAGAATCAACGTCTTTCATTGAGATTACAGCGCGCTCTTGAACGTTACAGAACAGAGCAATCTTCGCACGCTCGTTCGCAGGGATCATGCGATCACTACGACAGATCAGTACGTCTGGCTGAATACCGATAGATAGCAGTTCTTTTACAGAGTGCTGAGTAGGTTTGGTTTTCACTTCGCCTGCTGCCGCTAGGTAAGGAACCAGTGTTAGGTGCATAAACATTGCACGCTCACGGCCTAGTTCTACTGCTAGCTGACGGATAGCTTCCATGAATGGTAGGGATTCGATGTCACCCACAGTACCGCCGACTTCAACGATAGCAACGTCGTGGCCTTGTGCACCCGCGATAACGCGCTCTTTGATCGCGTTAGTGATGTGTGGGATAACCTGAATAGTGGCACCAAGGTAGTCACCGCGGCGCTCTTTACGCAGTACGTCCGCGTACACGCGGCCTGCAGTAAAGTTGTTGCGTTTAGTCATCTTGGTACGGATGAAACGCTCATAGTGACCAAGGTCAAGGTCAGTCTCTGCACCGTCTTCCGTTACGAATACTTCACCATGCTGAATCGGGCTCATTGTGCCTGGGTCAACGTTGATGTAAGGGTCTAGTTTCATCATGGTCACGTTTAGACCACGAGCTTCTAGAATAGCCGCTAGAGATGCAGCAGCAATACCTTTACCTAGTGAGGATACGACCCCGCCCGTAACAAAAATGTAATTCGTCGTCATGTTTTACCTGGAAGATTGGTATAGAGGATATAAAAAGTATCTGGACGGGAAATTAGTATACCAGACACCCCTTATTGCCACAACGTGAAAACTATCACAGCAGTATTGGTTTTTTTTTGTCTCAAATCAATTCTGCTTATCGAGGCGACTATCAATAGTTTTATTAATAACCACCTCGGCGAAATCTCGATATACCCTAACCTTTTGACTCACCGCGCTTTACGGCATCCCAGATCCGGTCTAACTCCGCCAGCGAGCAGTCTTCAAGGCGCTTTCCTTGTTCTAGCACATTTTTTTCAACCAAGCGAAAACGGCGTTCAAATTTCTGGTTGGCCCGCTGTAAAGCCCGCTCCGGTTTCACTGCCACATGGCGACTAAAATTGGCCACGGCAAACAGTAAATCGCCCATTTCTTCTTCAATTCGGTCTTGTTGCGGTGATGCCTGGATGACTTCTTCCATCACCTCTTCAATCTCTTCGTGCACTTTATCGACCACCGGCCCAAGCGTATCCCAGTCAAAACCGTGCTTGGCACAACGCTTTTGGATTTTATCGGCACGGGTCAATGCCGGTAAGGCAAGGGGAATGTTTGCCAGCACGCTGGTGTCTTCGCCCTTCTCGGCGCGTTCTTTGGCTTTTTCCGCCTCCCAGTTGGCGTTGATTTCCGCCTCATTGGCAAATGCTTTGTCGCCAAAAACATGCGGATGACGGCGAGTCAGCTTTTCGTTGATCCCCTGTACCACATCATTGAAGTCAAACAAGCCCTGCTCTTTGCCTAACTGACTGTAGAAAATCACCTGAAACAGTAAATCCCCCAGCTCTTCACGCACATCGTCCCAGTTCTGCTGCTCAATGGCATCTGCCACTTCGTACGCTTCTTCCAGGGTGTGCGGCACAATGGTGGCAAAGGACTGTTTCAGATCCCACGGACAGCCTTTTTGCGGATCGCGCAAGGTCGCCATGATCTCAAGCAGTTGTTCAATCGGAGTCTGTGAGGCTTCACTCATCGTTCTTTTTCCTTCTTACTCGCGCTGCGAATGCGTTCTTTGGCAAAATAGCGGTAAAAAAAACGGGCAGCATCTGGGCTCCCCGCTTCTGGTTCTCGTTTCGAGTTTCGAGTTTCGAGTTTCGAGTTTCGAGACTCTAGGCTCTCGTCCCTCAATACACGCTGATCAGTGTAGACGTTTGGCTTCTGCGACGTCTTTGACCTGCTCAATGCGTTTAAGCACACGGCCCAGCACATCGAGATCGGTCAGCTCCAAATCAAAGTCCATGATCGACATCTGTTTCTTATAATCAACCCGGCTCTTCATGCCTGCCACTTTCACTTTCTCGTTGGCGAGGGTGTTGGTCAGCTCTTTCAGCAAGCCATTACGCTCGGAGGCGGTCACACGCACGGTGATGTTGTAGTTACCCACAAAGCCACCGCCCCACACCGTATCAATGATGCGCTGAGGTGCCACATGGCGCAGCTCTTCCAGCTGCTCACAGTCACTGCGGTGGACAGAAATGCCTCGGCCCTGCGTCACAAAGCCCTGAATATCATCGCCCGGGATCGGCTGACAACAACGCGCCAGATGGGTCATCAGGTTATCGACCCCTTCCACCACCACGGCATCGCGCTGTGGTTTCTTGGTCGATGTGGCTTTGCTGCTCGCTTCGGTCAGTTTCTCCAGCAGTTGCTGATCTTCTTCCTCGGCGGTCGGCTTGTTCACCAGCGCATTGATGTGGTTCAGCACCTGATTAATACGCAAGTCACCGCTGCCGACACCGGCATACAGCTCATCAGCCGAGTTAACGTTAAAACGCTTCAGCGCATAGGCTTCGGCATCTTTCAGTGTCGCGCCGATTTTGCTCAGCTCGTGCTCTAGGATTTCACGGCCCGCCGCAATGTTCTTGTCGCGATCCTGCTTACGGAACCACGCGTGTACCTTGGCGCGGGCACGGCTGGAGGTGACAAAGCCCAGGTTCGGGTTCAACCAGTCACGGGACGGGTTCGGCTCTTTCTGGGTGATGATTTCCACCTGATCACCCATCTGTAAGTGATAAGTGAACGGCACGATACGGCCTTCCACTTTGGCACCGATACAGCGGTGACCCACTTCTGAGTGAATGTGGTAAGCAAAATCCAGCGGCGTGGCGTTCAATGGCAAGTCCACCACGTCCCCTTTCGGGGTAAAGGCATAGACGCGATCATCAAATACCTGACTGCGCAGCTCATCAAGCATTTCACCTGAGTCTGACATCTCTTCCTGCCAGGCCAGCAGTTTACGCAGCCAGTTGATTTTCTCGTCATAGGACGATTTCGCGCCACCCGACGATGAACCGCTTTCTTTGTATTTCCAGTGTGCGGCGACACCCAGCTCCGACTCTTCATGCATCTGCTTGGTACGGATCTGGATCTCAATGGTTTTGCCTTCCGGCCCTAACACCACGGTGTGGATAGACTGATAACCGTTCGGTTTCGGGTTCGCGACGTAGTCATCGAACTCTTTCGGTAGGTGGCGGTATTTGGTGTGCACCACACCCAGCGCGGCGTAACAGTCCTGCAGAGCATCGGCGATGATGCGCACCGCACGCACGTCAAACAGCTCGTCAAACGCCAGGTTCTTCTTCTGCATCTTACGCCAGATGCTGTAGATGTGTTTAGGACGGCCTTGCACTTCAGCCTTGATGTTGGACGCCTTCATCGAGTCCGCGAGATCAGTGACAAAGTGCTCGATGTAGTGTTCGCGGTCGATACGACGCTCAGACAGTTGCTTGGCAATCTGCTTGTAGGTGTCAGGATGGCGGTAGCGGAAGGCGTAATCTTCGATTTCCCACTTCAGCTGACCGATACCCAGACGGTTCGCCAGCGGCGCGTAAATGTTGGCACACTCTTTGGCTGCTGCACGGCGCACCGCATCGGGCTCATCTTTCACTTCACGCAGGTTACAGATCCGCTCTGCCAGCTTGATCACCACGCAGCGGAAGTCATCCACCATCGACAACAGCATACGGCGGATGTTATCCACCTGCGCCGACTGCTCAGCCCCCTCTTTGGTGGCATTAAGCTGGCCAATGGCCGCCATCTGGCTCACGCCGGCCACCATCTGCGCGATGGTCTGGCCGTAATCTTCCTGCAGCTGCTCAGGCGCATACACGCCCGCTTCCACCAACGGGAAGAGCAAGGCCGCCACGAGGGTGTCCTTGTCCATACTCAAGGTCACTAGGATCTCGACCATTTCGCGGCCGCGCCATAGCAACAAGGGTGCCGTTGCTTCCTTTTCCGTTAAGTCGAGACATCGCTGGTAAGTCTGGGTCAGCCGGTTGGCGACCTTGCCGTCCTGCTTCAGACTATTAATCCAAGACGATAGCTCGAATGTCTCATTTTCCTTTAAATGCGCACCGCGAACTGCGACCATTTTTCTATCCTGTCTCTCTTGTGTAGATGAATCTAAGGCACGTTAACGCCGCAGAGGTTCCCCTAAGGCTTCACAAACAGTGCCATGGACTCCAAATGCCCGGTATGCGGGAACATGTCCATCATACCCAGCTTTTCCAACTGATAACCGTGTGCCAGTAACACCTGACTATCGCGCGCGAGCGTTGCCGGGTTACAAGACACATAAACCACCCGCTCAGGGTGTAATTTCACGACATGCTCCATCACGCCAGCCGCGCCCGCACGGGCAGGGTCGAGCAGGATTTTATTGAATTTCTCCTGCGCCCACGGCATGGCCGTCACATCGTCTTCCAGGTTCGCTTGGTAAAACGCCGCATTGTGTAATTGGTTATTAGCGGCATTCTCTGATGCACGATGCACCATCTCATCGATACCTTCAACACCTACCAGTGCATTTGCTTGTTTTGCCAGCGGCAGGCTGAAGTTCCCCAACCCACAGAACAGATCCAACACGCGATCCTGCGGCGTCACCGCCAGCCAGTCGATCGCCTGTGCCACCATCTGCTCGTTCACCGCACGGTTGACCTGAATGAAGTCCTTCGGTGAGAACGACAAGGTCAAACCATCCAGCATATAGTGTGGACGATCTTCGGTCAGGCTTTCTACCGTGTCAGCGGTCGGAGCAAGGTATAACATTACCTGATGTTGGTCAGCGAACTGCTTGAGCACCGTCATGTCTTGGTCAGAAAACGCCTGCAAGTGACGGATCAGTACCACACGGCCATTATCCGCTTCCACCAACTCCACATGGCCCAAATGCTTTTTGCCTTGCAGCAACAGTAACATTTCACGCAATGGCGACAGCAAGGCATTCAGTGACTGTGCCAGTACCGGACACTGCTCAACATTGACGATGTCTTTGCTTTGTTTCTTACGAAAGCCCATCACCAGGCCTTTACCCATTGGCATCAGACTAAAGCGCGCACAACGGCGGTAGCCCCATGGCTGGCTGACAATCGGTGCCACCTGCTCAATCTGGCCGGCTTTGGCAAACTTGCCCATCAGCTCACTTAGCGACTGCTGCTTGGCGGCGATTTGGCCGTCGTGCGACAAATGCTGCAAGTTACAGCCGCCACATTCAGCGTACAGCGGACACTGCGGCGCAATGCGCGCGTCGCTGCGGGTCAGGCATTTGATCAATTTGGCGCGGGCGTACTGTTTTTTCTCTTCCGTGAGCTGCACCACCACTTTTTCACCCGGCAAGCCGCCATCCACAAAGACCGGTTTGCGATCCAGATGACCAATGCCTGCGCCGAGGTGATCCAATCGGCTGAGGGTGATTTCTTTATGCTTAGTGTCGGTGACTTTTCGTTTCTGAGGCTTAAAAAAGCGTGCCATAGTTTTGGACTCACGGAGCGGTGACTACAAACTGAGTGATAATATCGACAGTTTGGGATTAGTAGATTGTCGAATAGCTCGTGTTTCATTAAGCTAACGACCACAGATGGGCGACAATTCTCCCACAGAATCGCATTCTTGTAATTAAGAGAACCATGACCAAATATGGACTTCGTGCCAGGGTCTTCACCCTGACATTAGCACCGACACTGATTATCGGCCTCCTTCTCAGCGCTTTTTTTACCATGAGCCGCTATCGCGATCTGGAACATCAGCTCATCTCTACCGGTGCCAGCATCATTGAGCCGCTGGCGATTTCGACCGAATACGGCATGGCGGATCAAAACCGGGAAGCGGTACGCCGCCTGATCAGTTACGCCCATCGCAAGCATTCACAAATAATTCGCAGTATCGCGGTGTTCAACACCCACAATGAACTGTTTGTGACCTCGAACTTCCACCGCAATTTCGAGGCGCTGATGTACCCGGACGATCAGCCCATTCCGTTGCTGCTGGAAACCCGGCTCAATAAGAACTCATTGATCTTGCGGGCCCCGATCCTCAAAGAAGGCCAGTTCAGCAATCCGTCCTTCCCCGGCTACCAGGCGCAAGCCTTGGGCTATATCGCGCTGGAATTGGATCTGAGCGCGCTGCGTTTGCAGCAATATCAGGAAGTATTCACCGCCCTGATGGTACTGCTGCTAGGCCTGACCCTGTCGTCATTGTTTGCTTATCGCCTGATGAAAGACGTGACCCGCCCGATTTCGCACATGGTCAGCGTGGTCGACCGGATCCGTCGCGGCCATTTGGACGTGCGTATCGAAGGCCACCTGCTGGGCGAGCTGGATACCCTGAAAAACGGCATCAATGCGATGGCGATTTCACTGTCCGAGTACCACATCGAAATGCAGCAGAGCATCGATCAGGCCACCTCGGATCTGCGTGAAACGCTGGAGCAGCTGGAAATTCAGAACGTGGAATTGGACATCGCCAAGAAGCGAGCGCAGGAAGCCGCGCGCGTGAAGTCGGAGTTCCTGGCCAACATGTCGCACGAACTGCGTACCCCGCTGAACGGTGTGATTGGCTTTACCCGCCAGATGCTCAAGACCCGCCTGAGCAGCAGCCAGCAGGACTACCTACAAACCATTGAAAAATCAGCCAACAACCTGCTGACCATCATCAATGACATCCTCGATTTCTCCAAACTGGAAGCCGGTAAACTGCTGCTGGAAAACATCCCGTTTGATTTCACCGACTCCCTCGATGAAGTGATGAAGCTGCTGGCACCGAGTGCGCACGAAAAAGGCCTCGAGCTGACCCTCAAGGTCGATAACCGCATTCCGACCGGCATGATTGGCGATCCGCTGCGTATTCAGCAGGTACTGACCAACCTGATCGGTAACGCCGTGAAATTTACCGAGCGCGGCAACATTGATGTCTCGGTCGAGCTAAAAACCGACCGCGATGAAAGCCTAGAACTGCAATTTATGGTGCGCGATACCGGGATCGGGATCTCCGAGCGCCAGCAAGCCCAGCTGTTCCAGGCCTTCAGTCAGGCCGATGCCAGCATCTCGCGCCGCTACGGTGGCACGGGCCTGGGCTTGGTGATCACGCAGAAACTGGTGTCGCAAATGGGCGGCGAGATCAGCCTGACCAGCCGTTTACACCAAGGCTCGACCTTCTGGTTCAGCCTGCAACTGCACAAGACTGATCTGCCGGTGTCGCAGCCGATCCACACCCACGGCTTGCAGAACAAGAAGCTGCTGTTGATCGAGCCAAACATGCAGGCCGCTTCGGTGTTGCAGCAGCGTATGATCCACGCCGGTTTGCAGGTCACCTACCGCTCTACTCTGCCGGAAGAAGCGGAGAAGCACGACTTCACCTTGCTGAACTTGTCACCGGGCGAACAGCCGCCATTGGGCGAGCTGCTTGATCGCGTGTTCAAAGCCGAACAACTCAGTGACAAGGTCATCGTCAGCCTGCCAACCACCGAGCTGGCACTGTCGGATCGCCTGCTGAGCGCCGGCGTTGCGGCCTGTCTGCCAAAACCGCTGGGCCACCGAAAACTGCTGGAAACCTTGAGCTCTGAGCCGGAACAGTTACTGGAACCCGAGCCACTCCCAGAGCCACGCATTGCGCCGGCGATCCAACCGCTGACCGTGATGGCGGTGGATGATAACCCGGCTAACCTTAAGCTGATCTCCGCCCTGTTGAGTGAGCGTGTCGAAACCGTGATCACCGCCACCGGCGGACGCAAAGCGGTGGAATACGCCCAGCAGAAGCAGTTCGATTTGATCTTCATGGACATTCAGATGCCGGAAATGGACGGGGTGACCGCGTGTCAGGCCATTCATGACACCCATTTGAACCACACTACGCCCGTGATTGCGGTGACCGCCCATGCCATGGCCGGTGAACGCGAACGCCTGATTGAAGCGGGGATGGACGACTACCTGACCAAGCCAATTGAAGAGCATATCCTGCAACAAATTCTGGCTAAATGGACCGATCCCAATAAATCGCTCTCACCGGCAATCGCCCTGTTGCCTAACGCCACCGAGTCACAGGCCAGCGAGTCGGTCGCGCAACAAAAAGCCGTGAGCTGGGATTGGGATCTGGCATTAAAGCAAGCAGCCGGTAAAGAAGACTTGGCCAAAGACATGCTGCAAATGCTGCTCGATTTCATGCCGGAAGTGGAGTTGCTGGTCAATGAAGCGCTGGATGGCAAAACCATTGATTTATGGCCGCCGATCCACAAACTGCACGGCAGCTGTGCCTACAGCGGTGTACCGCGCCTGAAGAGCCTCTGTCACACCATAGAGACAGAGCTGAAAGCCGGTGCCAGCACGGAAGACATCGAGCCGGAGCTGTTTGAGCTGATTGATGAAATGGAAAACGTGGTGAAAGCCTCAAAAGCCTATAAAAACTGATCGGCGCCTATCAACGGTAGCCATAAAAAAACGGCGAGCCACTGGGCTCGCCGTTTTTCTACATTTTCTCTGTGCATACCTGCACTTGCCCTGCACTTTACAGAGCTTTCTCAGATCAGGATTCGAGGATCACGGTCGCCACCGCGTATTTTTTCTCATCCGCGATGGTCAGATGCACATGATTCACGCCCATCTGTGCTGCCAGCTCTGCGGCCTTGCCAGACAGCTGCAACACCGGCTTGCCCAAATCATTATTGCTGACAGTAAAATCCTGAAAGCTCACGCCACAGGCAATACCCGTGCCCAAGGCTTTCGCCCCCGCTTCTTTGACCGCAAAGCGTTTGGCCAAATAGCGCTCTTTGAGCTTCAAGGAATGGAAAATCGCCAGCTCTGACGGGGACAACACCCGCTCCGCAAAGGCATCCCCACTGCGGGCATACACTTTGCTGACGCGTTCAATGTCGGCGATGTCTGTGCCTAATCCGAGAATAGCCATCTTAGCGACGCGCGCTCTGCATTTCAGCTTTCATGTCCGCCACCGCTTGGTGCAAGCCATCAAAGACCGCACGGCCAATGATCGAGTGACCAATGTTCAGCTCGTACAACTCCGGCAGTGCCGCAATCGGCTTCACGTTGTGGTATGTCAGGCCGTGGCCCGCGTTCACTTTGATGCCCTGATCGTGCGCGTAGCTGGCCGCTGCTGCGATTTTCTTCAGCTCCGCTTGCTGCTCTGCTTCGGTTTCAGCATCGGCGTAATGGCCGGTGTGCAGCTCAATAAACGGCGCACCACACGCCACAGCGGCATCAATCTGACCGCGATCGGCATCAATGAACAGCGACACTTTAATGCCTGCAGCTGTCAGGGTTTCGGTGGCCGCTTTCACTTTGTCCAGCTGACCCACCACATCCAAACCGCCTTCCGTGGTTAGCTCTTCACGCTTTTCCGGTACCAGACACACAAACTCCGGCTTGGTCGCCAGCGCGATTTGCACCATCTCGTCAGTCACCGCCATTTCCAGATTCATGCGGGTCTGGATGGTTTCACGCAAAATACGCACGTCGCGATCAGTGATGTGACGGCGGTCTTCACGCAAATGAATGGTGATCCCATCGGCACCGGCGCGCTCAGCAACTTCTGCGGCGTGCACAGGATCCGGATAACGGGTGCCACGCGCGTTACGCAGTGTAGCAACGTGATCAATATTAACGCCGAGTAAGATGTTGTTCATTTTCCGGTACTCCTTCCTCTAGGGATAAACAATTCCCTGCTTTTTAATGGTTTGCCGCCAAGATACGGCTTTAATGCCATCCGTGTAAAGCGCTTGGCTGCGCGCAACTGGTCGGGGGTCTCAAACCGTCGGGCATCAATGGCCTTGAGCTGCTCACCGGTAAAGGTCAGCTGCCCGATGGTCAGGGATGCGATAAAACCCCGTTGCTCACGGTAGTTATAGGTCATGGTGTCATCCACCGGCAGACCGCTGCCCGCACAGTGGAGAAAGTCGATACCGTAGCCCAAGTGGTACAGTAATGCGAGTTCAAAACGGCGCAATGCCGGCTCTGGGTTATCCGCTTGCGCCAGCTCTCGCAGCACATTCAGATAATCCAGAAACAGCACGGGATAAGGGGTGTTGGTTTCCAGTACCCGCGCCACCAGCTCATTGACGTACATGGCGGAATACAAGATATAACTACGCATCGGCAGACCAATACTGATCGGCTCAGCGTGTGTCAGCACGGGCATGGAGCCTTTGCCTGACCATTTCATGAAAAGGGGAGTAAAGGGCTGAAGCGCCCCTTTGAGATTGGAGCGCTTACGGCGCGCTCCTTTCGAGAGTAGCGTAATACGGCCTGAGTCCTCACTGAAGACGTCAAGGATCAGGCTCGTCTCACTGTAGGGACGAGCATGGAGGACAAAACAGCGCTGAAGCCCTTCCATGACCGTACCTTATAGATCGTCGATATAGCCTAGGCTACGCAGTGCGCGTTCATCGTCAGCCCAACCGGACTTCACTTTCACCCACAGCTCAAGGTAGACCTTACGTTCGAACAATTCTTCCATGTCCAAACGGGCTTCACGGCCGATCACTTTGATCTTCTCGCCCGCTTTACCGATCACCATTTTCTTCTGGCCTTTACGTTCAACCAGGATCAGACCGTTGATATCAAAACCATCGGTATCCGGGTTGTAGTCAAAGCGCTCGATTTCCACGGTCACCGAGTACGGCAGTTCATCACCGGTAAAACGCATCAGTTTTTCACGGATGATTTCAGAGGCCATGAAACGCTGAGAACGGTCAGTTACGTACTCTTCAGGGAAGTAAAACTGGCCTTCCGGCAAGTGCGCACGCACGATTTTTTCTACCGCTTCGATGTTTGTGCCGTGTTTGGCCGATACCGGCACCACGTCGACAAATTCCATCTTACGCGACAGTTCCTGCAGGTGCGGGAACAACTCGTGCTTGTCTTTCACGTTGTCGACTTTGTTGATCAACAACACGGTTGGCAAGCCGCTTTTCGCCAGCTTGTTCAACACCATTTCGTCATCTGCCGTCCACATGGTGCCGTCCACAAGGAACAGTACCAACTCAACGTCGGTCAGTGAGCTGCTTGCGGCACGGTTCATCAAACGGTTGATGGTGCGCTTTTCTTCAATGTGAAGCCCTGGGGTATCCACGTACACTGCCTGGTAACCGTCACGGGTATCAACACCCATAATACGGTGACGCGTGGTCTGCGGTTTACGGGAGGTGATCGACAACTTCTGGCCAACAAGGCGATTCAGAAGCGTTGATTTACCCACGTTCGGGCGGCCAACAATGGCAATAAAGCCACAATGTTGCTTATCTGTCATGATTCCAACTGCTTAAGTGCAAGTTCTGCTGCTGCCTGCTCTGCCTTGCGCCGACTGCCGCCTTTACCAATAACAGGCTGATCCAAGCCCGCCACTTCACACTGCACGGTAAACTCTTGGTTGTGCGCTTCACCATGTACCTTGGTCACAGTGTACGCAGGCAATGGCAGGCGACGTCCTTGCAGGCATTCCTGCAGACGAGTTTTCGGGTCTTTCTGGTTGATGCCCGGCTTGATGGTTTCCAGACGCGTCTGGTACCACTTCAGCACAATACCACGTACCACTTCGATATCGCTGTCGAGGTAGATTGCACCAATGATCGCTTCTACGCAGTCCGCCAGAATCGAGTCACGACGGAAACCGCCGCTCTTCAATTCGCCCGGGCCCAGTAGCAAGTGATCACCCAGATCAAATTCACGGCCCAATTCGGCCAGTGTCTTGCCGCGTACCAAGGTGGCACGCATACGGCTCATATCGCCTTCATCAACCGACGGAAAGCGATGATACAAATCATCGGCAATCACGAAGCTCAGAATCGAATCGCCCAGAAATTCCAGACGTTCGTTGTGTGTTCCGTTGGCACTACGGTGAGTCAGTGCCAGGGTCAACAAGCCTAAATCATTAAATTGGTACCCCAGCTTACGCTGAAGTCTATTTGCAGGAGTGGTCATTTTTTCCCGAATCAGTTTATGCCACCGATGCGACTGAATCGCACACCGGTAGGAATCCAAGATGGAAGTGCACTATCAGCACCTCGTTCAAACTCAAAGCTGATCCAGATCCCGACCGCTTTACCCACGAGGTTGGCCTTTGGCACAAATCCCCAGTAACGGCTGTCCGCACTGTTGTCACGGTTATCACCCATCACAAAGTACTGTCCTTCTGGTACCACCCACTCATTAATACCAGGTCGAGGCTGGTAAGCCAGCGTGTTATCACGCTTAAGCGGATGCACCAAAATTTGGTGCTCGTGCTCACCCAATTTTTCATTGAATTGCACAAGACGGGTCATGCCCTGGCTAAAGTCGCTATCAGTCATGTTAGTTAGCGGCACAGGTTTACACTCTGAAGAACCTTTTGATGCAATACACAGTTCTTTGTGTGCGCTGTAACGCACAGTGTCACCTGGCAAACCAACCACACGCTTGATGTAGTCAATATTTGGCTGAGGCGGGTATTTGAACACCACCACATCACCACGCTCTGGCTCACCGGTTTCCACCAACTGGTGACGGAAAACTGGATCTTTCAGACCGTAAGCAAATTTTTCAACCAAGATGAAATCACCAACCAACAGGGTTGGCATCATCGAACCGGATGGGATCTGGAACGGCTCATAAATAAATGAGCGAAATACCATAATCAGCGCGATCACCGGAAACATAGAGCTAGCAGATTCTACCCAGCTCGGTTGCGGTGCAACGGCTTGTAGGGTTTGAGCATCCACCTGATCGCCGGCATTGGCCGCCGCCGCTTGAATTTTCAATTGACGTTTCGGTGCCCAGATAAACTTATCTAAAGCCCAAATGATCCCCGTCACCAGCGTCGCCAGCACAAGAATTAGCGAAAAAGTATTTGCCATATTTGTCCCTACTTAATTAACTATCAGGCAAAACGGCCGGCAATGCCAAAACCGTTCGCTCGATATAACAATGCAGCAAGACCAGCCTGCTGCATTGCCATTATTATCAGTATCACGACCAATAAGGGTAACAACCCTCATCTTTTATTGTCCACTGATAACAATAGGTTGTGATATTACTTATCTTTGCCTACGTGCAGAATCGCCAAGAACGCTTCTTGAGGCAGCTCGACGTTACCGATCTGCTTCATACGTTTCTTACCTTCTTTCTGCTTCTGTAGCAGTTTCTTCTTACGGCTTACGTCACCACCGTAACACTTCGCGATAACGTTCTTACGAAGCTGTTTAACGGTAGAACGTGCGATGATGTGGTTACCAATCGCCGCCTGGATAGCAATATCAAACATCTGGCGAGGAATGAATTCTTTCATTTTCTCAACCAAATCACGACCACGGTACTGGGCGTTGTCTTTGTGCGTGATGATCGCCAGGGCGTCAACACGGTCACCGTTCAACAGAATGTCCACACGTACCATGTCTGATTCTTCGTAACGCTGGAAGTTGTAGTCCAGAGACGCGTAACCGCGAGACGTTGATTTCAGACGGTCGAAGAAGTCCAGTACCACTTCTGACATCGGAATGTCGTAAGTCAGTGCCACTTGGTTACCGTGGTAAACCATGTCTACCTGAACGCCGCGCTTCTCGATACATAGCGTGATCACGTTACCCAGGTACTCACTTGGTACCAGGATGTTACAACGTGCGATTGGCTCACCCATGATTTCGATGTCGTTCACAGCCGGCAGTTTTGACGGGCTATCAACGTAAATCATCTCACCATTGGTCTTCTTCACTTCGTACACTACGGTTGGTGCCGTTGTGATCAGATCCAAATCGTATTCACGCTCCAGACGCTCCTGGATGATTTCCATGTGCAACATGCCAAGGAAACCACAACGGAAACCAAAGCCTAGCGCAGCAGAGCTTTCTGGTTCGTAGAACAATGACGCATCGTTCAGGCTCAGCTTGCCCAGTGCATCACGGAAGTTCTCGTAATCGTCAGACGATACTGGGAACAGACCGGCGTATACCTGAGGCTTCACTTTCTTAAAGCCCGGAAGCGGTTTTTCGCAGCCGTTCTTAGACAGTGTCAGGGTATCACCCACTGGTGCGCCCAAGATGTCTTTGATACCACATACAACCCAGCCCACTTCACCGGTACGTAGTACGGTTTTGTCGACTTGTTTTGGTGTGAAGATACCCAGACGGTCTACACCCCAAGTCTGGCCGGTGCTCATCACTTTGATCTTGTCGTTCTTGTGCAGTTCGCCGTTTTTAATACGAACCAAAGAGACAACGCCCAAGTAGTTATCAAACCATGAGTCGATGATCAGAGCTTGTAGCGGCGCTTCCGGATCACCTTCTGGTGCAGGAATCGCAGAGACGATGTTTTCCAACACGTCATCCACACCAAGACCGGTCTTAGCTGAACAGCGCGTCGCTTCCATCGCATCGATGCCGACGATTTCTTCAATTTCTTCTGCTACACGATCAGGATCGGCGGCGGGTAGGTCGATTTTGTTCAAAATCGGCACCACTTCCAGGTCCATTTCAATGGCGGTGTAACAGTTAGCAAGGGTTTGTGCTTCAACACCCTGGCCCGCATCTACCACTAGCAACGCCCCTTCACAAGCGGCCAGTGAACGCGAAACTTCGTACGAGAAGTCTACGTGTCCAGGGGTATCGATAAAGTTTAGCTGGTAAGTTTCACCGTCTTTGGCTGTGTAGTCGAGCGTCACGCTCTGAGCCTTGATGGTGATACCGCGTTCGCGCTCAAGATCCATGGAATCAAGAACCTGCGCTGCCATTTCACGATCGGAAAGGCCGCCACAGACTTGAATTAGACGGTCGGATAAGGTCGACTTACCATGGTCGATATGTGCAATAATCGAAAAGTTACGAATGTGCTTCATGAATAGGCGTGACTAACTCGTGATAAATAAATGAATGGGATCTACAGATCAAGTTGACGGATTCTACCGAATTTCCCCGCTACTCGCTATCTTTCGATGCGGCATTTATTGCCAACCCTGCCGAAACAGGCTGACCTAAGACGCGGATCAGGTGCGGTTGATAGGCAGAATCGCCTTCTAATCGCGCTGCATAGTATTTCGCAATCCCCACGCCAAGCGCAGCGCAACCCAATGCGGTGAGGATCACTCCCAGCTCGCTTCCCCCTGCTAGGCTAACAAACCACCACTGACCCAGGGCGGCGCCTACCACTAAGCATAGCAAAGGCAGTACATAGACTAATAACGCGGAATGGATCATGCTCCGCTCAGACAGGCCAATCTCCACCACATCGCCGACATGGACGGACTGCGTGGTGTGAATGGTGAGCTGATGCTGACGGCCAGGCAACGCCTTACTGACGATGCCGCTGCCGCAGCTGTGTTGTGAAGCGCAGCTGCCGCAACTGGTTTGTTGCTGGCAGCTCACCTCTATTTTGCCAGGGTGGCAAGCAACCACCGTGGCCAGAGAGTGCATCATTGTGGCTTGCTCCCGGTCGCCGGAAACTGTACCGACTCGGCAACACGGCGTGCCGTCGCAGGCGGAATATCCCCGACCACGGTCACTTCTTTGCCTTTGAGCAAGTAGCTGTGCAAGGTACGACGCCCTTGACGCACAAGCTGCTCACGCACGGTGTAGTTATCGGCTGCCGACACATAAATCGAGAAACTGAACAGGCCGTCGCTATACATTTTGCTTTCAACCGGGCGCTCGGTCATCATCAAGCGATGACGATTGCGGGACACCGAATGGAAGCCTTGCGGCAGCCAGTTCACCGTCCAGTCGAGATCGGCTTGCGGTTTAGGTGGCAATTGCACCACCGCCGGCAACTCAACGTTTTCTAAACTCTTCAGTACGTCACCCACTTTCGGGTTGATCACGTACGACACGGCACGGTATTGCTCCAGCGGCTCGCCGTCACGGTCGAGCAAATCGGCCCGCATCACCAGCTTGCTGCGGGTATCAATCCACAACAGGTAGGAATAGCGCGCGCCGTCTTTCGGAGCAATACGAACCACATCACACGGCACGCCCGCTTCACGCGCACGCCCCATGGCAATGAAATCATAATAACCGGCCAGCTCGCTGATGTCGGTTTTCATGATTGGCGGCAACGGGGCCACCATCTTGTTACTGTCAATCGTGAACGGATCTAACCCCGGCTCAAAGTAACTCACTTCGTTACCGCGTTGGATCACTTCACGTGGCGGGCCACTGAGGTACACCAAATGGGCATAGGTCTCACCGTTTTCCAGCGCATGACGATAGCGCAACGGCTCTATGCTGTTTTTCTTGATTAGGATGTACGACAACTCATAACTGAGCGCACGACTGGCCTCATCCATTTGATGCAACAAAGCCTCTGCGGATGGCTTGACGTCTTCCGCAGAGGCTTGCAGTGGCATCGCAAGGCTGACCAGTGCCATCACACCGACCAGAATCTTATTCATTTACCCGCCATCAATTAATTCGCTTCCAACATCGAACGGTCAATCGAACCGTCTTCGGCGTTCAAGCGCAATTGTAATTCATAGTCTTGCAGCATGGCGTTAATACGGCGACGTTGTTCCATCACTTGTGCTTCGGTCGGGCCTGCATGACGGTGATTGGCTTGCACCGAATCACGTGTCAGGCTGACAGGCTCTGCCGTACCCGCAAAAGGAATGGTTTCCAGTACCGGTAATTGCTCACCGCTGGCGATATCCGCCATACCCGGCTCGTTACCGTTGTACTGCTGCACACCGACAATCACCGCCAGTGACACACTGGCCGCAACCGCCACCTGCCCCAGCTGGGTTAACCAGCTCGGCAGCGTCCATTTCGCCTGCTTCGGTGTCGGCTGTGACTCCATCGGCTCGGTACGGGCTTCACGTACGTCTGCCAACTGTACAACCGGTGCCACCTCTTGTGGTGCCATCCCCGTATGGGCCGGCTCATTGTCCAGCGCCAGTGCTACCTTGGCCGCAATGTCCCATTCCTTTGTTTGCGGTGCTTCCCCGCGCATCACATCCCCGATTAAAGAGAAGCTCTGCCAGGTTTCTTGACTGTTTTCATCGACAGTCAATGCATTCACAATGCTCTGATCCAGCTCTTCGCCATCTAACAATGCCGAGATTCTTTCTTTATCAGCCATCTTTTTTCACCGTTTGGCCCAACACTATCGCTGTATAAGAGGACGGATGCGTTTTTCAACCGCCTCTCGTGCACGGAAAATACGGGAGCGCACCGTTCCCACTGGACAATCCATCACTTCTGCAATCTCTTCATAGCTTAAGCCTTCCAGCTCGCGCAACGTGATCGCGGTTTTGAGATCATCCGGTAATCCTTCGATGGTACTAAAAACAACCCGCTTCAATTCATCTGACAACATTTGGTTCTCAGGGTTCGATATTTCTTTCAGCGCATTACCACTTTCGTAATATTCCGCATCTTCTGCATCCACATCGGAGGCAGGCGGACGCCGACCCTGAGCCACTAAGTAATTCTTTGCTGTATTGACAGCTATACGATAAAGCCATGTATAAAAAGCACTTTCACCACGAAACGTCGGTAACGCGCGGTAGGCTTTAATAAACGCTTCCTGGGCGACATCCGGCACATCACCGGAATTGCTGACATACCTTGCCACCAAATTGCAGACTTTGTTCTGGTACTTCACGACCAGTAAATTAAACGCCTGCTTGTCACCACGTTGTACCCGCTCAATGAGTACTTGATCAGTTTGCTGCTCGCTCATCCGAGCGTGTACTCCTATGTCTATGACACCCGTAATTCTTACGCGTCCTGGCTAGAGGGAATGAGAGCCAACAACGGGACAGACCGCGTCGCCAACGGAGCGACCAAAAAGATCTGCCGTGCCCCACCAAAACAATATGATAAAAATATATGAGCGTGAGCACTATGTCTGACTGGTCGAAACCAGCAAAGTTCCGCAGGAAAAAATAATTTCTCAGAAATAGTGCGCGATTTTTCGGCATTAATACCGCAATATTAACGTTTATGTCACGTTCCAGCCGCGCTGTCATTGTCGGTCTGGCACGGAAAGCTAAGCACCTTAGCGTATATATCGTCGCGCATTATAGCGTTTCATGGATGCAATTTGTGAACCAGTCGTCAAAAATGAACAAATGAAAATGAATTTGGTAACATAACCGAATTACCACAGGGATATGAGATCATGATGAAGGAAAATCGAGAACATCAATGTGATGTACTGGTCATCGGGAGTGGTGCAGCCGGTCTGTCTCTCGCACTGCGTTTAGCACCCCAGGGCAAGGTCATTGTGCTGAGCAAAGGGCCGCGCAGTGAAGGCGCCACCTACTACGCCCAAGGCGGGATCGCCGCCGTGTTTGACGAAGGCGACAGTGTTGACTCCCACGTGGAAGACACCCAGATCGCCGGCGCCCATTTATGCGATGAAGCGGTCGTGCGCTTTATTGCCGAAAACGCCAAAGATTGTGTGCAATGGCTCATTGATGGCGGCGTCCCCTTTGATCGGGAAGAGTGTGACAGCGATGATTCGCCCCGCTACCACCTCACCCGCGAAGGCGGCCACAGCCACCGCCGAATTCTCCACGCCGCCGATGCCACCGGCATGGCCGTTCAGAACAGCCTGCAAGACAACGTTCACCACCACCCCAATATCGACGTGCTAGAACGGCACAACGCCCTCGACTTAATCACCAACCAAAAACTCGGTATCACCGACCAGCCTAATCGTGTGCTGGGTGCCTATATCTGGAACCGAAACCGAGAAGCGGTGGAAACCGTCCGCGCCAAGTTTGTCGTGCTCGCCACCGGCGGCGCGTCAAAAGTGTATCAATATACCTCTAACCCTGATGTGTCTTCCGGCGATGGGATTGCCATGGCCTGGCGTGCAGGCTGTCGCGTAGCGAACCTGGAATTTAACCAGTTCCACCCCACCTGCCTGTTCCACCCGGATGCCCGTAACTTCCTGCTGACCGAAGCCCTGCGCGGAGAAGGCGCGTATCTGCGTCGCCCGGATGGCTCACGCTTTATGACTGACTTCGACGAGCGTGGCGAATTAGCCCCGCGTGATGTGGTCGCCCGCGCCATCGACTTTGAAATGAAGCGCCTCGGGGCGGACTGTATGTACCTCGACATCAGCCACAAGCCCGCTGACTTTGTCATCAAGCATTTCCCGATGATCCACGAAAAGCTGATGACCTATGGCATCGATATCACCAAAGAGCCGATCCCTATCGTCCCTGCGGCGCACTACACCTGTGGCGGTGTGGTGGTCGACACCCAGGGCTGCACCGATTTAGAGGGGCTGTATGCCATCGGGGAAGTGAGCTACACCGGCCTGCACGGTGCCAACCGCATGGCCTCGAACTCCTTGCTGGAATGTGTGGTCTATGCATGGGCGGCGGCCGAAAGCATTGCTGAGCGCATGGACAGTGTCAGTCTGCCAGAGAGCTTGCCGGGCTGGGATGAAAGCCAGGTCAGCTGCTCCGATGAAGAAGTCGTGATCCAGCACAACTGGCACGAATTGCGCCTGTTTATGTGGGACTACATGGGGATTGTGCGCACCACCAAGCGTTTGGAACGCGCAATGCGCCGTATTCAGTTACTGCAAGATGAAACCAATGAGTACTACAGCAACTTCCGCGTTTCCAATAACCTGTTAGAGCTGCGTAACCTGCTGCAAGTGGCCGAGCTGATGGTACGTTGTGCCCTTGAGCGCAAAGAAAGCCTCGGTCTGCACTATACGCTGGATTACCCGGACGCTTCTGCTGAGCCGAAGCCAACCATTCTGACTCCCGCCCAGCCGTGCTGATCAACCAGTCATCATCGAAAAAACCAAACACAGGCCACGCGCCTGTGTTTGTCGTTTGGGGCACGGTGTTGATCGGTATTTATCACTTGGCGCGATTAGCGGTAATCCGTCATGCCGTCAGGATAGCGAGCAAACAACATCAAGCGGTGGTACGTCTTGGGGCAGCAACTGTCCGGCGCAATCGCCAGCCACGGCCGAGACGATGTCTGCCCTGGCACACGCTGCAATTGCATCACCAGCAGCCACGGCGTGCGCACCGTCACGCGCCGCAAACGCCAAGCTTGTCCGCGCCAAGTCACCTGCCCGTCACAGCCGATCACCAACCGGCCTTGCTGACGCACATGGCACCACAGCCATTGTTCGGCTTCCAGCCACAGAAAATACAGACAACATACCCCCAGTGACAGCGGTAAGGCATGGTAATAGAAGGTCAGAATAAGCAGGAAGCACACACAGGAGTAACCGATAACCAGTGCGTAAAAGAGGTGGCGCGAAGGGATCAGCGTGGCATCGGCAAAGATTGCACGAGGAGAAGAGTGCGCATGATCGATGAACCGCGCACTCTCTGAACCAGAATGATCAGCGCAGCTTGCTGTTGTTGTGGGCAACGATTTTATCCACCATCGCCGCCAACGCAGGGTTGTCACTGCGACCGTGCTGCATCACCCATTTGAACAAATCAGGATCATCGCACGTTAGCAGCGCAATGAAATCTTGCTGTTCGCTTTCAGACAAATCATCAAAACACTCTTCAAAGAATGGCATGATAATCACGTCCAGCTCCAACATACCACGGCGACAAGCCCATTTAACGCGTGCTTTTTCGTCTGCACTCAACATTGTTACAACCTCAATTATCTCGCTCAGGGCGGCAGGTTCGGTCACTCCGAACATCGCCATGCCGGCACCTGTTATGGAATATGCCACTCATACTAGCAGCCCCTTTTTCACTCGACTATGCGCCAGCGCAAGCAAACCCGTAAGTTGAGATCTGGGTTCGCTTTTGTCACACATGGCAGGCCCGTCAGTATCTGACTGTTTACCTCGGGTATAGGTGCTGACAAACGGCATAACTCGCTTTAACATAGTCCTAAAAGGGCGCTGTTCTCGCCGGGTATGATCACACCCCGCTCTCGAGGGAACCAAAGCGACCCATCCACCCATTTTTTGTCGCCGGGCCCACTGCGTCTTGTGCATGTGCCCGCCGCCATACCGCTATTTGGAAAAACTATGAGCACTTGGTCTGAAAACTTCACGTTCCCGCCCCTCGCCCTGACGTCAGATGCTGCCCTACCGGCTTTGGCATTGGTGGATTTGACAAACTGGGCACTGATCACGCTGATCGGTAATGACAAAAAATCGTACCTGCACGGTCAGGTGACCTGTGATGTGGTCGGCCTGGCGGCGGATGCTTCCACACTCGGCGGTCACTGTGACGCCAAAGGCAAACTGCGCACCATTTTCCGTTTGTTCCACCACAATGACGGCTACGGTTTCCTGCAGCGCCGCAGCCTGATGGATACCCAACTGCCTGAGCTAAAAAAATACGCCATCTTCTCGCAGGTAGAGATTGCTGCCAGCGATGACGTGCTGCTGGGCCTGGTCGGCACAGACGCGACAGCAACCATCGATACCCTGTTTGGCGGTGAAGGGGATGTGCGTGCTATCGACGGCGGTACGGCTGTCAAAATCGATACGCAGCGTTGGATGCTGGCGATCACTGCTGAGCGTGCTGTTGCGATCACCACGCAATTGGCGGACAAGGCGATCCTGTGTGACGATACCCTGTGGGATCGTTGTGACATTGAAGCAGGCCTGCCACGCATTGACGCGGCTACCGAACTGGAATTCATTCCACAAGCCCTGAACCTGCAAGCTCTGGATGCCATCAGCTTTAAGAAAGGCTGTTACACCGGTCAGGAAACCGTGGCACGCGCGAAATACCGTGGCATCAACAAACGCGCCATGTATTTGGTGAGCGGCCCGGCGACCACTTGCCCGCAAGCAGGTGATGCCCTTGAGCGCAGCGTGGGTGAAAACTGGCGTAAAGGCGGCACAATTATCGCCGGTTACCGTTTCAGCGACGATCAGGCGATTGCCCTGGTGTGTCTGCCTAACGATATGGAGCCTGAGACCCAATTCCGCTTGGCAGGCCAAGACGCCCTGTGGCAGCAACATGCCCTGCCGTACTCACTGGACGAAGCATAAGGTTTCCCATGCAGACCCCAGTGACCGAATTTTTAGCCTTAGAAGGCGTGGAATACCGCCTTCTGCCTCACAGCCAGCCGGCCAAAACCATTGAAGAAGCGGCCCGTGAACGCGGCGTCGATCCGCAACACATGGTGAAATCCATTTTGCTGCGCGACATGAGTGGTTTCCACGTACTGGCCTGTGTACCGGGCCCGGCGCAGGTGGATCCCACCAAAGTGCGCGAGGTCTTTGGCTGTCGCCGCATGACCTGTGCCTCGGCCACCGATGTGGAAAAAGTCACCGGCCTGGTGATCGGTACCGTGGCGCCCATTGGCCTGAAACAACCCCTGCCGATCATCTTTGATCACAGCATCACCCAGCACCTGCACGTGAATATCAGCAGTGGGGATCGCATGGCCGGCGTCGAGTTAGCGACCGAAGATTTACTGTTATTGTGTGATCCGATGCTGGCGGATATTTGCCGTACCGCCTAACGAAGCAGGAGGCTTCATGAACACCATCAACTGGCGAGGCGTTGATCTGAATTTATTGATCGCGTTTTCTGCCTTAATGGAAACCCGCAGCGTGACCAAGGCAGCCGCCAAACTGTCGATGGGACAGTCGGCGATGAGCCATAACCTGTCACGCCTGCGTACGCTGATTGACGATCCGCTGTTTGAACGTCACGGCCACCAGATGATTGCCACCGACAAGGCGTTGGAACTGGCACCGGTGGTCGAGCATATTCTCCAGTTGGTGACCTCGGAGATCCTTCAGCCGGGGGATTTCTCACCCGCGCATTATCAGGGGATCTTCCGCATCGGCCTGACCGACTACGCCGAACTGCTGTTTGCCCCGGCCTTGTTTGACGCCATTCAACAGCATGCACCGCACAGTCAGCTGAGCTTTTGCAATGTCGACCGCAACAACTACCAGCAGGCCGCCGAAGCACAGCAGATCGATGTGATCATCGGCTCAATGAAAGATCTGCCGCGCGAGTTTGATAGCCAATACCTGTACACCGAAGATCATGTCTGCCTGTTTGACAGTACCGCCACGGGCCTGTCGACCCCGATTGATCTGGCGCGTTACATTCAAACCCCACAGGCACTGGTAACCCCGGACGGCAAACTGGCCAGCAACGTCGATAATCAGCTTCAGCAGCAAGGCTTTCAGCGTCATATTGCGGTGGGATCCAGCAGCTTTCTGACCATCCGCCACCTGCTGACCGGCCGTAATCTGTTGTGCGTGGTGTCGACCCTGATGGCCAAACTAGATGTGTTTCAGGATACCCTGACCCAGTGCCGCCCGCCGGTCGACATTCCGGATTTTGATATCAATATGCTGTGGCTGCGCCGTAATGCCACCCACCCGCGTCAGGAATGGCTGCGCCAATGCGTGCACCAAACCATTACCGCGAGGGTCAATGAGCTACGTCAACTCAACTAAACGCCCCCTCGCTGTCGTACAAAGCCGATACGCGAGCCATAAAAAAACGGTGTCACGTTCTACGCGACACCGTTTTTCTTTTTCAGCCCATTGCTTATGCAACCAAAGCGGCCTTATTTGTCCGCAGACAGCTGGCTCTGACCCGGCTCTTGGATCTGATACAACTTGTGCTCGTCACACGGCTCTTTGCAGTTGCACTCTTTCTCTACGCCCACATTCGCCAGACCACCACAGCTGCCCTGAATGGTTTTCTTCTTCACCACCCAGCCAATGGCCATGCCGCCAATCACCAACAGAAACACCACAACGGTTAACAGGTACGTCATAGCTTAAATCCTCCGATTTTGGTCAGCCCTTTCAACGCGGCTGCGCCCAGTGAGCGGGTACCGATCTTCGGCGCCGCCGGAGCGGCTTTTTTGCTGCCGCAGCCACAACCACAGCCGCCTTTTTCACGCTTACACGGGCGACCTTGCTCGGCGGCCGTTAGGGCTTCACGGGGTGCAGCACCACTGAGTACATCGGCCACCGCACTGCGTGACGGGACACGGAACACGGCAAAGCCAGCATTGAGCAAACGCGCCAGCGAGCGCTGACCCACGTTACCCAAAATAATAGTCGACACATTCTGCTCGGCCAATTGGCGCTGGATCAGCTTTTTATGCTTGCATCCTACCGCCTTGCTGCCCGCGTTTTCAATGTCCGCCAACAGCTGCCCTTGTTCATCATACACTTTAAACGCCGCCGCCTTGCCGAAGTGACCCGCCACTTCTTGCCGTGGCGTTACTGCAATTGCAAATGCCATTTGTTATTCCTTTTCACGATCACGCTGGGGCGGAGAAGCCAGTTCAAGCGCCATGCCGCCTACCAATGCCGACGCCACTTTATGACGGGCACTGGCTACTATATTACCGAGAGTTTGACGAGAGACACCGAGCACCTGCGCGGCCGCCTGCTGATTCAGGCCATTCATGTCCACCAGCTTCAGGGCTTCTAATTCATCGGCCGCCAAGGGGATCGCCGTCAGTTCAGTCATGGGTACCCCGTTTGGCTTAAAGCACTGATAAGCAGGGCGACAACTGATCCGACGGGCAATTTTAGGTCTGGGCATTCTCTGTTTCTCTTGTCACTATCATGCGCCCATTATTGGCATATGCCAATAACTCGCTTTGATCTGGCTCAGTGATCGGCCAGAAAAGTGTTCCTCTTCCCCCATCACCTACCTGCATTGTGATAATCACCACAAACCCGCACCACCGTGCTATGCCATTAACAAAGTTGACACTAATTAATGACAGACGCCAACGCGATATCAGCACATTTTTATCGTGCCATGTGCTTTTTTATTGCTTTTCCCCTTCGTTTTCGCGCAAATCAGTAAAAATCCTTATTTTGAGCCTAACTGCCCGGTAAAAACACGCATTATCGGCTATCTCACCTCAGGAAGACGGGTTAAAAATCAGGACAATCCTCTATTTTGGCGATCACCGACAAAAGAAACACAAAAATAAGATAAATTTAACATTTCCATTATGCTGAAGGCATCACAGAAGCGGGGGAAAAGTTGAATTACACTTCACAGCGTCCAAAACAGAGGGAAAGGTTGGCTTATTATGCGCATGTTCAAACGCTACGTGCCAAAAATGATCGCAAAGCACGTTAGTCGTTTATTCAGTGGTCGGATCTACATTGATGGCCGTGGAGGTTACGAATTTAACAATGGATTGTTAATGGTGCCAATTAAGGCGGAACACCGCCACTATCAAACGGTCAATGAAATCAATCAAGAAATCAGACGCATGCGAGACAGTGCCTGTTAAAGACAGATCACCGTCACAATAAAAAAAAGCCCATTTCCGGGCTTTTTTTGATCGCGTTAGTCATCCTCTTCGTCTATCACATCCAGATAACTGTCCGCATCCAGCAAATCCCCGTCTTCGTCGTCATCTTCCACTTTAATTTGGAACAACCAGCCGTCACCGTAAGGATCGCTGTTAACCAACTCTGGCGACCCTTCGAGATCGTCATTCACCGCCACCACATACCCGGTCAGCGGCGCATACACATCAGAAGCCGCTTTGACCGATTCAGCCACCGCACAATCTTCACCGGCTTCTGTGGCACTGTCGATTTCCGGCAGATCCACAAACACCATATCACCGAGCAATGATTGAGCATGATCGGTAATGCCAATGGTATACACACCCTCACCTTCAGGGCGCACCCATTCGTGCGTGTGGGTATATTTCAATTCAGAAGGGATATAACTCATCGTAGACGTCCTTATGAAAGCCTGCTTGCGCCGCTGGCATCAAACAGCAGGGTGGTTATCTGTACGCTTCATCAACGCGGATATTTGTCGTGAATGTTTGTCGGTTTGCTCTTGCGGCGTTATCACAGGCTTTGTAACAGTCCCCCATGACTGGCATGCCGTCTGCACACGCCACTCAGCCCACATGACTGCCGACTTATTTTTCCTGATATTTACTGTAGGAGAAAATTTCTCCGTGCGGAGCACTTTTTTTTACTTCCCTACAAACCCATGATTTATCGAAACAAAGATGCCATAACACAACATAAAGACCCCATAAATACAGCACAAACTTGGTCATCTGCTGGCAAAAAAAAACCGCCTCAAAAGGCGGTTTAGTCACGATAATTTCTTACTCACTGACGGGCTAAATCCGGCAAATGGCCACTGAGCCCCAATGCACGACGCATGAACTCATCTTTGAGTCCCGGTGCTTTGTCAGCAAACAGCATACCCAGATCACGCACCAGTTTTTTCGCCGGATGCGAGCCGGAAAACAAATCTTTAAAGCCCTGCATCGCCGCAATCATCTTGGCCGCTTCCGCTTTACGCCAGCGCTCATACGGACGCAGGTTCGATAACTTACCGATATCCTGATCCTGTTGCCACAAACGCTTCAGCTCCTGCGCTAACGCCGCCGCATCCAACAAGCCCAGGTTCACGCCCTGTCCGGCCAACGGATGGATGGTATGCGCCGCATCGCCGACTAGCGCCACGCGATCACGCACAAAGCTACGCGCATAACGCATTTTCAGCGGCACCGCACGACGTTCCCCTTCCACCTGACACAGTCCCAACTGGTTATCAAACGCCGTGGTTAAGTGCTTGTTGAACTCACTGTCAGACATGGCGCACAAGGCTTCAGCTTCCAATGGCGGCAGCGACCAGACAATCGAACACAGATCCGGCTCCGGCAGCGGCAGGAACGCCAACGGCCCTTGCGGACGGAAAATCTGACGCGCGGTGTCCTGATGCGGCTCGGCACAACGGATATTGGCCACAATCGCACTGTGGCCGTAATCCCAATGGGTCAACGGAATATCCAGCTTATCGCGCAGCCAAGAATTGGCCCCATCGGCCCCCACCACCAGTTTGGCCGTCAGGTGTTTGCCCGATGCCAGTGTCAGCCACGCCTCGGTTTCACCAAAGACGATATTGTCACAACGTTCCGGCGCCAACAGGGTCACGTTCGGCTGCTGAGCGACTTTGTCCCACAGCGCCAGTTGGATCACGCGATTTTCCACAATGTGGCCGAGATTCGGCTGCGCCAAGCGGGCTGCATCAAACGCGATATGGGCAAAGCTGTCTTGCTCCCAGACCTGCATCTTGTCGTAAGGGGCACTGCGACGGGCTTCGATCCCCGGCCAGGCACCGACACGACGCAAAATACGTTCGCTGGCACGGCTTAAGGCCGACACGCGCAGATCAGGCAGTGTCGCCAGCGTCGGATCCGGTTGGTGGCCTTCAATGACCGCCACTCGCAATTCGGTCTCAGACAGTGCAGCGGCTAACGCCAGCCCCACCATTCCCCCGCCAATAATGGCGACATCCACACTTTGCATCATGGTTATCTTTCTACCTGTCCCATCGCTCGCCTTACCAGCGGCGCTTTCAATACATCAAACGTGTTCATGACCATCAGGCCAACATTACGACCGGCCACCAGCGGCATCAGATCGTTGGCAAACACACTCACCAGCCCCGCCGTCATGCCAATCGTGGCATCACGATCCGGCGTTCGACGCTGGCGATAACAACTCAGTACTGCCGTGCTGCCGGCATCGCCGGTTTTCGCCACGCCAGCGACAATTTCTTCCGCCAGTGTCATCACATCACGCAAGCCAAGGTTAAAGCCTTGTCCGGCGATCGGGTGCAGGGTTTGCGCGGCATTGCCCACCACCGCCACACGGTGTGTGGTGATACGTTGCGCCTGACGAAGCAGTAACGGGTACGCGCTGCGGGCGCCGGTTTTCACCAGTTGCCCCAACCGCCAGCCAAAGGCCTGCTGCAATTCTGCCAAGAAGCGCGCATCGTCCCAGCCCATCACCATGTCATAGTGCTCAGGGCGAATGCACCACACCAGCGAGCTGCGCCCGTCTGACATCGGCAACAAGGCGACCGGCCCGTGCGGCGTAAAACGCTCGTAAGCACGGCCCTGATGCGGTGTCGCGGTAGTCACATTGGCAATCACCGCGATCTGCTCAAAATCGTATTCGCTGCGGCCAATGCCGACCATGTCACAACAGGCTGACACCGCGCCGTCTGCAGTCACCAGTAACTTGCCTTGCAAGGTCTCGCCGCTATCCAGCGTTAACGTCACCTGATCAGGCGTGCGGTCAATGGCACAAATGGTTGCCGGGCAATACAGATTGACCGCAGCGGTATTGGCCAGCGCTTGATGGAAAATGCGTCCCGCATCAGCCAGTTCAATCACGTAGCCCAGCGCGTCGACGCCTTGCTCCGCCGCATCGATCGTCACACGGCCGGCATGGCCGCGATCAGACACATGGATATGATCAATCGCGGTAGCGACCGACGACAACGCCTGCCAGCACCCGATACTCTCCAGCGCTTGTGCCGTGCCCAATGACAACGCAATGCTGCGCGCATCGTAACCCGGATGGTGATCGTGTTGCGGCGCGACCGCTTCAACAACGGCGATACGCAACTGCCCGCCGCTAAGACGATCTAGCGCGATGGCTAAAGTGGCACCTGCCATTGCGCCACCGGCAATGACGACATCGTACTGCTTCACATTACGCCCCTTGCTGCTCAATTAATGCAACGTTGGCTTGTCGTTTGTGTCGTCAGCAGGCAGACCAAAAGCTTCGCTCTCGTCCACTTCACCGCGCTGGCTCAAGCCAACCAAACACACCAGCACACACTCTGGTACGTACGCCACCACGTTATCGAACAACATCGCCTGCTCGTCCATTGATTCGTCTTCATCAATGCCCAGCTGTGCAATTTCTTCCAACGCAGACACCGCTTCGGTCACATCGTCAGACAGTTTTTGTTTGTCCATGCCCATCAGGCCCAGACCAGAAATAAAGTTAGTTACCCACTCACTCAGTGATTCCGCGCGCAACATCAATTCCGCGTCATCCGCTGGCAGCAACATGGAAACGTGGAACTCCACGTCCGCCAACTCCGCCGCTGTTGAGGTAAACAGGGTTTGAGTGATCTGGTTCAGCTCAGCAGAAGTGGCGTTAAACACGGCACGGATCACGCTCTTGGCACCGTCTGTCAGCGCTTCCCCCTGATTGGCGTAGTCACAAATCGGCGCTAACCATTGCTCACCGTCCACGGCGAGACCACCGCAAATCATACCGCTTAGCAAACCGTGCAATTCTGACGGTGTGACCGCAAGACCTTGCGCTTTCAAATCGGATTCTAGGGTTTCGTAGGCTGGTAGTTGTACTTCGCTCATGGCGGTCACCTTCTCTCGTGGGTGGGGCTATCTGTTTTGATAGGGTTTTGTCAGTTAACTATGCTACCACTTAACCGAAAGCAGCGTCACTTGGCAATTCCGGCCGCAGGGCCATGATTGCCACAATCTGGTTAATATCTGATTAGTCAGACACTATTCAGCACAAAGCGTGATGTGCTTGCTTGCATGTTGGTAGGGCTTTTTCTATATTGGGTCACTTAACGCGTATCGCAAGCGGAATGCTATATTGAGCAATCTGACATGGAGCAGATTAAAAAGCTATGAGTAATCAGGCAGTAGAAATTCAGATTTTTGGCCGTACCCTGAAAGTGAATTGTCCGGCCGGTCAGGAAGACGCTCTGCGTGCCGCTGCAGCGGATTTTGACCAGCGTCTGAAAGATCTTTCTGAGCGTACCAAGATCACCAATCCTGAACAGCTACTGATCTTCACTGGCCTCAATATCTGCAATGAATTGCACACAGAACGCCAAGAACAACAACGCAGTGCTGAAAAGCTGTCCAATAGAATCAACGAGATGGAAGATTTATTGGAGAAAGCATTGCAATATCAACCTGAGCGTTGATAATGAATTGACCCTGGGGTGTTCGTCAGCGGATTAACGTCCCCGAGCCGATAAGCAAATACCCAGGATCAGCTTTTATTAGCTATTGAGCATGCTCGGCCCGTACCGAGAAGCCTACGGTTAATGTTGCTGGTCCACCTTGAACATCTGGTTCAAGGGCCACAATTCGCAACGGCACCCTGGGGCACCTCTTACTGGACGAACGGATTTCGTCAGTCGTGACACTGAAACGTATCAGTGCTTGTCATTGGATGACCTATGAAACCTGCGCAAAATCAGGCTTCCCGCCAAGCCATTCGACACACACTCCGCCAACAGATCCGTCAGCAACGACGCACACTCAGTGCCGAGCAGCAAACCCAAGCGGCGCACGATCTCTTAGCCCGTTTTCAGCAATCCCCGACATTTTCCCAAGCACAGCATGTCGCACTGTATCTGGCCTATGATGGCGAGATCGATACCCAACCGCTGATCCACTGGCTGTGGCAACAAGGCAAACACGTCTACTTACCGGTGCTGCATCCGTTCAGTCCGGGTCACTTGTTGTTTTTACACTACACCGCCACCACCCCGATGCACACCAACCGCTATGGCATTGCCGAACCCAAACTCGATGTCCGTGCAGTCAAACCGGTGATGGAACTGGATCTGATCGGCACCCCGCTGGTTGCCTTTGATGACACCGGCCAACGCTTGGGCATGGGCGGCGGCTATTACGACCGCACGCTCAACCCTTGGCATCAGCACCGTTATGGGCCGCAACCCGTCGGACTGGCCCATGACTGCCAGCAGGTTAACGTGCTGCCGACGGAAGCCTGGGATGTGCCGTTGCCAGATATTCTGACGCCGTCTCACCATTTTCATTGGTAAGCGCTTTCGTCCCTGTCTTTGTCACGCTCTGCTTCTGTCGCACGCCGCTATCACACAAGCTATCACACGCCCATTTCACCCAGATCACGTCACAAATACGCAAACGTTTGGTTTTTTCGTGTGCCACATAAATAATTAACCCTATGTTATTAATAGATTTATCTTTTCCTGCTGGTTCTGGCACAAAAAACATTCCGGTTTAGGGACTGACGGCACGCAGCGCTTTGGCTATAATCAGCGCTCCGCGCTATGTATGTCATCATCAGGAGAAAAGCATGACACAAGATGAAATGAAAAAAGCTGCCGGCTGGGCTGCACTTGAGTACGTCAAAAAAGGCAGCATTGTGGGTGTGGGCACTGGCTCAACCGTGAATCACTTCATCGATGCTCTCGCGACACGTAAAGAAGAAATCAAAGGGGCCGTCTCAAGCTCTGTGGCATCCACTGAACGCCTGGAGAAAATCGGCATTCCTGTGTTTGATGCCAACGAAGTGGCGAGTCTGGACGTTTACGTTGATGGCGCTGACGAAATCAACGGCGAATACGACATGATCAAAGGCGGTGGCGCAGCCCTGACCCGTGAAAAGATTGTGGCAGCCATTGCTAAGCAGTTTATCTGTATCGTGGATGACACCAAGCAAGTGGACGTACTGGGCCAGTTCCCACTGCCTGTGGAAGTGATCCCAATGGCTCGTTCTTTCATTGGCCGTGAGCTGGTGAAATTGGGTGGCGATCCGGTATACCGCGAAGGCTGTATCACCGATAACGGCAACATCATTTTGGATGTGCACAACATGGCGATCACCGATGCCAAAGATCTGGAAGACAAGATCAATGCCCTACCGGGTGTGGTGACTGTCGGTCTGTTTGCTCACCGTGGTGCCGATGTGTTGCTGATGGGCACACCGGAAGGCGTGAAAAAATTTGAAAAATAAGGGTTTAGCGGAGATTCCTCTTTATTCATAAGGGAATGGCGCTAAATACGTTACTTTCTTACAAAACGGCATAACTTATGCCGTTTTTTTTATTCAGTTCTGTAATATTTTTACCCATTCTGGTTATTTTTTGGTACTTTAAATGGCAGCATGTAAGCAACCAATAACGTGGCGAGAATAGGCAACTGCGGATACGGTGTCTCATACACACTGACAACAGCGAAGTATTTCCTTCCTGCTTCCCCCTCCAAAAGACCCGATATCGCCACTTTATGCCTCACGGATTAAGGATGGATATCAATGGCACACTTTTCACTGGATAAAGACAAAATCAAGATCTTACTGCTTGAAGGCGTACACCCTTCAGCGATCGAAGTACTTCAACAAGCCGGTTACAGCAATATTGAATACCACAAAGGCTCGTTGTCCGGTGAGGAGCTGCAGTCCGCCATTGCAGACGCCCATTTTGTCGGGATCCGCTCCCGTACCCAACTGACGGAAGAGGTTTTCAGCGCGGCGAAAAAACTGATTGCCGTGGGCTGTTTCTGTATCGGTACCAACCAGGTCGATCTGAAAGCCGCCGCCAAACGCGGGATCCCGGTGTTTAACGCCCCGTTCTCCAACACCCGCAGTGTGGCGGAGTTGGTGCTGGGTCAGATCCTACTGCTGCTGCGCGGCATTCCAGAGAAAAACGCCAAAGCCCACCGTGGCGAGTGGTTCAAATCGGCCGATCAATCTTACGAAGCACGTGGTAAGCGTCTGGGTATCATCGGTTACGGCCACATCGGTACCCAGCTCGGTATTCTGGCTGAAAACCTCGGCATGAAAGTCTATTACTACGACATTGAAAATAAACTGTCATTAGGTAACGCCACTCAGGTCATGACCATGAGTGAGCTGCTGAATAAGTGTGATGTGATCAGCCTGCACGTACCGGAAACCCCGGATACACAAGACATGATGGGCGCTGAAGAGTTTGCCCGCATGAAACCGGGCTCTATCTTCATCAATGCCGCACGCGGTACCGTGGTCGATATCGATGCCCTGTGCAGCGCGTTGGAAAGCAACCACCTATCAGGGGCAGCGATTGACGTGTTCCCGGTGGAGCCTGAAACCAACAACGACCCGTTTGAAACCCCACTGATGAAATTCGACAACGTGCTACTGACGCCACACATCGGCGGTTCAACCCAGGAAGCACAAGCGAACATTGGTGTGGAAGTGGCAGGTAAAATGGCGAAATACTCAGACAACGGTTCAACCCTGTCTGCGGTTGGCTTCCCAGAAGTATCACTGCCTGAGCACCGTGATTGCTCGCGTCTGCTGCACATTCACGAGAACCGCCCGGGGATCCTGAACCAAATCACCACCATCTTTGCCCAAGACGGCATCAATATTGCCTCTCAGTACCTGCAAACCGGCCCTGAAATTGGCTATGTGGTGATTGATGTGGAAACCAACCGTTCAGAAGAAGCATTGAAGAAACTCAAAGCTATCGACGGTACGATTCGCGCCCGTATCCTGCACTAAGCAGAGCGAGGTTCGACAAAATAATAAAAAACGGGATGCTACATAGCATCCCGTTTTTTTATGTCTAGTATCGCTTTTCCTTTAGACGTGTCCCTCGTCCCTGCTCGCGCTTAGTCTTCCAGCTTGAACGTCACCGCGACCTGATCACGAATAATGATCTGCGCATCCTGGTACGTCATCGCCGCTTCATTCGGGCTGTCCATCGCCATACGCATCATGATTGGGCGTGGCTGGTTAGACTGATATGAAATCTGCCACACGCCATCCAGTTTCTCACCAAAGCCCTTCGCTAAGGATTCCGCTTTGCTGATCGCATCTTGGATAGCCGCCTGACGCGCTTGCTCCTGGAAGGCTTTCTCGTCACGTACTTTCAGCTCAATCGCATTGATACGGTTGATGCCGTCACCCAGCGCATTGTCCAGATACATATTCAGGTTATCCAGCTCGTTCACGGTCACCGTAATGGTACGGCTCGCACGGTAGCCTTTTAGCTGTGGCGCATTGTTTTTCGGGTAAGTGTACTGTGGCTGCAAACTGATGTTCGCACTTTGAATTTGGCTACGTTCCAATCCTTGCGCCAGCAAACGCTCCACAAACGCCGTCACCGCCTGATCAGCCGCTTGTTTTGCCGCTTGTGCCGTTGGCTTCACTTCTTCTACTGCTACCGAGAACACGGCCATATCTGGCTGTACCGTGATTTCACCGCTGCCGGTGGTTTCCAAATGAGGTACGGAAATGTCCGCCGATGCCATACCGCTTGTGCCGAGTAAACCGAGTCCTAGCATGACTGCAACAAGGTGTTTTTTCATCGAAGTTATCCATTGTGATTGTGTGATATGTCCTTTCGACAACACGTTATCGCAAAAGATTCCCTGAATTCTACATTTTTTTGCACATTGTTTTATTGCAAGCAAAAAAAAGGAGCCACAAGGGCTCCTTTTTATCACCTTAACGAAAGGATCAACCTTCCAGTTTGTTTAGGTGAACATCCATTTGTGGGAATGGAATTTCAATACCTTCTTTGTCCAGCTCTTCTTTGATCGCTTGTAGCATATCAAAGTACACTGGCCAGTAATCTTCGGTGTTTACCCATGGGCGAACCACGAAGTTCACGGATGAATCCGCCAGCGCTACCACACCAACAGTCACTTCAATGTCGTGCAGTACACGAGGTTCAGCAGCCACAACGCGCTCTAGCACTTCTTTGGTCTTTTTCAGATCCGCTTTGTATGACACACCAATCACGTAGTCGATACGACGGGTTTTGTGACGTGAGTAGTTCGTGATTGGACCACCAATAACGGAAGAGTTTGGTACAACAACCATTTTGTTGTCAGTGGTTTTCAGAATCGTTGAGAACACCTGAATCGCTTCAACCAGACCTGATACACCACCCACTTCCACGAAATCACCTGACTTGAATGGACGGAATGCCACGATCAATACGCCCGCTGCAAAGTTAGACAGTGAACCTTGCAGTGCCAGACCGACTGCCAAACCGGCCGCACCGATCACAGCAACCACAGACGCGGTCTGTACGCCAACACGGCCCAAAGCCGCAATCAGCACGATAACAAATAGCAGGTAACGAACCAGTGAGTGCAGGAACTCCACCACGGCTTCGTCCATCTCTTTCTTGCGCAGTACTTTCGCCACGCCGTTTGCAATGCCTTTGGTGATCAGGTTACCGACAAATAGGATCAGCAGGGCAGAAATGATATTCACACCGTACTGGATCAAAAGGTCATGGTTGTCCGCAACCCAATTACCCGCGTGCAATACGCCATTGGTCAAATCGTTATCGGTAATGGTATCCACTACCTTATCAGTTACATCAGTTACTGTTGAAGCAACGCTCTCACTCATACTTATCTCATCCTGCTTGTGGTACTTGTCTGCCAAACTACATCGAGCGGCAGTGTCATACGCGTCAATAAAAGAAGATTTTATTTATGCAATCATCACTATATCAGTGATCAGTGCGATTTGACCAAATGCAATGGCCATTTTATGCGCGGGATAATACTCCCACTGCGCCCTATCACCAACAGAAAAGTGACAGAAATCACGCTTGCTGATTTTCAGGCAAAAAAAAGCCCGCAGTAGCGGGCCTTTCTCATTTTCCGTTAAGAACGAAAAATTATAGTACGTCGATCGCGTTAAGGTCAGCGAATGCTTTCTCAAGACGAGCAACCATTGAAGACTGACCAGCACGTAGCCATACGCGTGGATCGTAGTACTTCTTGTTAGGCGCAGCTTCGCCAGTTGGGTTACCGATCTGACCCTGTAGGAAGTCGTGGTTTTCAGCTTCGTAAGTACGGATACCGTCCCAAGTTGCCCACTGAGTATCAGTATCGATGTTCATTTTGATAACACCGTAAGAGATAGACTCTTTGATTTCTGCTTCAGTTGAACCAGAACCACCGTGGAATACGAAGTTTAGAGCGTTAGGTGCGATACCGAACTTCTCTGCACAGTAAGCTTGAGAATCACGTAGGATAGTTGGAGTCAGTACAACGTTACCTGCTTGGTAAACACCGTGTACGTTACCGAAAGAAGCAGCGATAGTGAAACGGTGGCTGATTGGGCTTAGTTTCTCGTAAGCGTATGCCACGTCTTCTGGAGAAGTGTATAGCTCAGAAGAGTCCATATCAGAGTTATCAACGCCGTCTTCTTCACCACCAGTACAACCTAGTTCGAATTCTAGCGTCATACCCATCTTTTCCATGCGCTCTAGGTACTTAGCACAGATTTCGATGTTTTCTTCTAGCGACTCTTCAGACAGGTCGATCATGTGAGAAGAGAATAGAGGCTTACCAGTTGCTGCGAAGTGTGCTTCACCCGCGTCTAGTAGACCGTCGATCCATGGTAGTAGTTTCTTAGCAGCGTGGTCAGTGTGTAGGATTACTGGCACACCGTAAGCTTCAGCAACAGCGTGTACGTATTTAGCACCCGCTACAGCACCAAGAATTTGTGCTTCTTGACCTTCAAGTTTCAGACCTTTACCGCCGAAGAACGCAGCACCGCCGTTAGAGAACTGAACAACAACTGGCGCTTTCACTTTAGCAGCAGCTTCAAGTACACCGTTGATTGAGTCAGTGTTAACAACGTTAACTGCTGGAAGTGCGAAGTTGTTTTCTTTAGCTACTTCAAATACTTTCTGTACGTCGTCGCCAGAAATAACACCAGGTTTTACAAAATCGAAGATCTTAGACATAACAATAGTCCTATTTGCCTTGTTGTCTGTATGAATTTAAATCTTTTGCAAACGTTTGCGATGGGTCAGTATTCTATTAAAAGTTGACCCAATTCACAAACGTTAAAGTGCGGAAGCACCCGCTTCCGCCCTCAATCATTATGCTTTTGCACGCTCTTCAAGCATTGCAACTGCTGGTAGTACTTTACCTTCTACGAACTCAAGGAATGCACCGCCGCCAGTAGAGATGTAAGAAACGTCAGCTTTGATACCGAACTTGTCGATAGCTGCTAGCGTGTCACCACCACCTGCTACAGAGAAACCTGCAGACTGAGCGATTGCTTCAGAGATACCTTTTGTACCCGCTTCGAAGTTCTTGAACTCGAATACGCCTACAGGGCCGTTCCATAGGATAGTTTTAGCGTTGCCGATGATTTCAGCAAGTGCTGCAGTTGAATCTGGACCTAGGTCGAAGATCATGTCGTCATCTTGCACTTCAGAAACGTGCTTGATTTCCGCTTCAGCGTTTTCGTCGAATGCTTTTGCACACGCAACGTCAGTAGCAACTGGAATTGCACACTCTTTCATTAGCTTCTGCGCAGTTTCAATTAGGTCAGCTTCGTATAGAGACTTACCTACATTGTGGCCTTCAGCCGCGATGAATGTGTTCGCGATACCACCACCAACAACTAGCTGGTCAGCGATTTTAGACAGTGACTCAAGCACAGTCAGCTTAGTCGATACTTTTGAACCACCAACGATAGCAACCAGTGGACGCTCTGGGTTGCTCATTGCTTTACCTAGTGCGTCTAGTTCAGCCGCTAGTAGAGGACCTGCACACGCAACGTCTGCGAACATACCAACGCCGTGAGTTGACGCTTGTGCACGGTGAGCTGTACCGAATGCATCCATTACGAATACGTCACACAGTGCAGCGTATTTCTTAGATAGCTCTTCTTCGTTCTTCTTCTCGCCTTTGTTGAAGCGAACGTTTTCAAGAACAACAAGCTCACCTGCGTTTAGCTCTAGGCCATCTAGGTAATCTTTCGCTAGTTTAACTTCGCAGTCTAGTGCGTCGTTTAGGTAGTTAACGACAGGCTGTAGAGAGAACTCTTCTGCGTACTCGCCTTCAGTTGGACGGCCTAGGTGAGAAGTCACCATTACTTTCGCGCCAGCTTCTAGGCAAAGCTTGATAGTTGGAAGAGATGCGATGATACGTGCATCAGAAGTTACTTTACCGTCTTTTACTGGCACGTTTAGGTCAGCACGGATGAATACACGTTTACCTGCTAGATCCAGGTCAGTCATCTTGATTACAGACATGGTTTGTCCTCTCAACATTAATTAAATTAAAAATCAAAGTTTTGCCAGCTCAGTCTGGGACTCAGCCTTACGAATTCTGTCTTGCTTTATGCGCTTGCCACCGGTTGGGTGGTCGCATGCATCGCTAACGCGGTATCAAGCATCCGGTTAGCAAATCCCCATTCGTTATCACACCATACCAGCAGTTTAATCAAGTGCTGGTTACTCACGCGAGTTTGGGTGCCGTCAACAATCGCACTATGGGGATCGTGATTGAAGTCGGTCGACACCAGGGGTGCTTCGGTGTAATCCACTATGCCATCTAATGTACAACGAGACGCCTCGGCCAGTGATTGATTTACGTCATTAACTTTCACATTTGTTTTTATTGTGACACTTAAATCCATCGCTGTAACATTTATTGTCGGAACACGCACAGAGATCGCTTCAAATTTGTCAGAAAGTTTCGGAAAAATACGCCCGATGCCCAAGTGAAGTTTCGTGTCCACTGGGATGATTGACTGACTGGCTGCGCGGGTACGACGAAGATCGGAATGGTAGGCATCAATCACCTGCTGGTCATTCATGGCAGAATGGATCGTGGTAATGGTGCCGGATTCAATCCCGAACTTGTCATCCAAGACCTGGATGATTGGGACGATGCAGTTGGTAGTACAAGAACCGTTAGACACAATGCGGTCTTCAGGTTTGAGTGACGTGTGATTCACACCGTAGATGATGGTGTTATCAATATCATTAGCAGCAGGATGGGAGAACAACACTTTTTTAGCGCCCGCGTTGAGATGGGCTTCGCCGTCGGCGCGGGAACCGTACACTCCGGTACAGTCGAGCACGATGTCGATATCGAGATCTTGCCAAGGGAGGAGATGCACGTCGCGTTGATGCAAGATGCGAATACTGTCACGCTCACCGTTTTGATGGGCAATAAACAGGTGCTCCTGGTCATGACTGACAGGCTTGCAAAATCGGCCATGGCTTGTGTCATATTGCAGAAGGTGAGCCATAGCTTCAGGCTCAGCCAACTCATTGACTGCCACGACCTTGATCTGTTCAGACTTTCCGCTTTCGTACAGCGCTCTCAGCACGCTGCGTCCGATGCGGCCAAATCCATTAATTGCGACGTTTAGTGTCATATCCGTGCTACAAAATTAATAAGCCGGACTAGTGTATACCAAGCGATTCACAGAATCACCATAATTGTGAGCAGAGTCACTCACACCAAAACCCACATTTAAAATCAATATCTTAATTTTAATTTGTCGTTTTTTTATGCCCTGTGGTGCGTAAAAACCGCCGTGACCAAGATCTCATTTCCCATAAAAAAAGCCCCCAAATTGGGGGCTTTTTTCGCTTTACAAAATAAATCAATGTGCAGGAACGCATACCCTACAGGCTAGCATTCATACCGTCTGATTCATTCTTAAACCATTACGCCAATAGTGCGTTTGCGGTTTCAACCACGTTGTCGACGGTGAAGCCGAACATTTCAAACAGCTGCTCAGCCGGTGCAGATTCACCGAACGTGTGCATGCCGATGATGCGACCGTCAAAGCCAACGTACTTGTACCAGAAGTCCGCGATGCCCGCTTCGATAGCGATACGTGCCGTCACATCTGATGGCAGTACCGCTTCACGGTAAGCGGCGTCTTGCTTGTCGAACGCGTCAGTCGATGGCATAGATACCACGCGTACTGCTTTGCCTGCTTCTGTTAGCTGCTCTGCGGCTTTCACTGCTAGCTCAACTTCAGAACCGGTCGCGATCAAGATAAGCTCAGGCTTGCCTGCGCAATCTTTCAGGATGTAACCGCCTTTTGCGATGTCAGCCACTTGCTGTGCATCACGTGGCTGCTGAGCCAGGTTCTGACGCGAGAAGATCAGCGCAGATGGGCCGTCTTTACGCTCAATCGCCAGTTTCCAAGCCACTGCAGATTCCACCTGGTCACATGGACGCCATGTGCTCATGTTTGGTGTCAGACGTAGAGACGCGATTTGCTCAACAGGCTGGTGCGTCGGGCCATCTTCACCCAGACCGATAGAATCGTGCGTGTACACCTGAATGTTCTGCACTTTCATCAGGGCAGCCATACGCATTGCGTTACGCGCGTATTCCATGAACATCAGGAAGGTTGCACCGTAAGGCACGAAGCCACCGTGTAGTGCGATACCGTTCATGATCGCTGTCATGCCGAATTCACGTACACCGTAGTGGATGTAGTTACCTGAGAAATCATCAGCAGTCAGAGACTTCGAGCCAGACCACATGGTCAGGTTAGAAGGCGCAAGGTCAGCCGAGCCGCCCATGAATTCTGGCAGCATCGCACCGAATGCTTCTAGTGCGTTTTGTGACGCTTTACGAGAAGCGATGTTCGCTGGGTTCGCTTGCAGATCAGCAATGATTTGGCTCGCTTTTTCTTCCCACTCAGCAGGCAAATCGCCGTTTAGACGACGCTTAAGCTCAGCTGCTTCTGCAGGGAATGCCGCTGCATATGCATCAAACTTGGTGTTCCATGCCGCTTCTTTATCTGCGCCCGCTGCTTTTGCATCCCACTGTGCGTAGATATCAGCAGGGATTTCAAATGGACCGTGTTCCCAACCCAGGAATTCACGGGCTGCAGCAATTTCTTCTGCACCCAGTGGGGCACCGTGACAGTCGTGAGAACCGGCTTTGTTTGGAGAACCGAAACCAATGATGGTCTTGGTACAGATCAGGGTTGGACGAGACGTTTCCGCTTTCGCCGCTTCAATCGCTGCGTTGATTGCGTCAGCATCGTGACCGTCAACCGCAGGGATCACGTGCCAGCCGTACGCTTCAAAACGTTTTGGTGTATCGTCAGAGAACCAGCCTTCTACGTGACCGTCGATAGAAATACCGTTGTCATCCCAGAATGCGATCAGCTTGCCCAGACCCAGCGTACCCGCCAGTGAACACGCTTCGTGAGAAATACCTTCCATCAGACAGCCGTCGCCCATGAACACGTAAGTGTTGTGGTCGATGATGTCGTGGCCTTCACGGTTAAACTGTGCAGCCAGAGCTTTTTCAGCCATCGCCATACCCACCGCATTGGTGATGCCTTGGCCTAGTGGACCTGTTGTGGTTTCAACACCCGGTGCGTAACCGTATTCAGGGTGACCCGGTGTTTTAGAATGCAATTGACGGAAGTTTTTCAGATCGTCAATAGACAGCTCGTAGCCTGTCAGGTGAAGCAGAGAGTAAATCAGCATTGAACCGTGGCCGTTTGACAGTACAAAACGGTCGCGATCAGCCCACTGTGGGTTTTGTGGGTTGTGGTTCATGTGGCCACGCCACAATACTTCGGCGATGTCCGCCATGCCCATTGGGGCGCCTGGGTGGCCAGAGTTAGCTTGTTGGACACCGTCCATGCTTAGGGCGCGAATGGCATTAGCGAGTACTTTACGAGAAGACATGTCTGCTCCAGATATTCCTAGTCTGTTAGATTGGGTTTTTCTCGGTCTTCAATGACCCAGAAAACCTGAGTTCGGCGGGCGGGTATTGTCGCAAAGAGATCCCCCTATCTGCAAACGATTTCCTTCCTAAAAACATCAGAAAATAAGCGTTATATCAATGCACTGTTGCGTAACTTCCGTCAGCGACTGTAATAAAAGCCTTACAAAGTAATCGTTTGCCTCAATTCTTTCCCTGTCACACGCAATACCCACATCCATCGTAGTGTTGATTTTATACCACGAACGCGTATTATAGACGTCTAGACGGAGGAAGCTCTATACATACAAACGTATACACGTATATATCTGACGTGTTTTTTTCCTTGGTATAGACTTCATCATTTAACGAACATTACTTGTGGGAGCGCTCATGTCGAAGCACCTGTTTACTTCTGAATCTGTATCAGAAGGCCATCCAGATAAAATTGCAGACCAAATTTCAGATGCAGTCTTGGATGCGATCTTAGAACAAGATCCAAAAGCACGTGTGGCGTGTGAGACTTACGTAAAAACCGGCATGGTAATGGTTGGCGGTGAAATCACGACATCTGCATGGGTAGATATCGAAGAAATCACCCGTCAAACCGTCCGTGAAATCGGCTACGTGAACTCACAAATGGGCTTCGATGCTGACTCTTGTGCAGTATTGAGCGCTATCGGTAAGCAGTCGCCAGACATCAACCAAGGTGTTGACCGTGAAGACCCACGTGAACTGGGCGCGGGTGACCAAGGTATCATGTTCGGTTACGCAACAAACGAAACTGACGTACTGATGCCAGCACCGATCACTTACGCACACCGTCTGGTTGAGCGTCAGGCTAAAGTACGTAAAAACGGCGCACTGCCATGGTTGCGTCCGGATGCAAAATCTCAGGTAACCTTCCAGTACGACCAAGGCAAGATTGTCGGTATCGATGCCGTTGTGCTGTCTACGCAGCACTGTGACAGCATTGAACTGCCAGTACTGCAAGAAGCGGTAATGGAAGAAATCATCAAGCCAGTACTGCCTTCTGAGTGGCTGAACAAAGACACCAAGTACTTCATCAACCCAACCGGCCGTTTCGTTATCGGTGGTCCAATGGGTGACTGTGGTCTGACGGGTCGTAAGATCATCGTAGATACCTACGGCGGCGCAGCACGTCACGGTGGTGGTGCTTTCTCTGGTAAAGATCCATCAAAAGTTGACCGTTCAGCAGCTTACGCAGCACGTTACGTAGCGAAAAACATTGTTGCTGCTGGCATGGCTGACCGTTGTGAAATCCAGCTGTCTTACGCTATCGGCGTGGCGGATCCAACATCTATCATGATCGAAACGTTCGGTACTGAAAAAGTGTCTCACGAGATCATCGTAGAAGCGGTACGTCAGCACTTCGACCTACGCCCATACGGCCTGATCGAAATGCTTGATCTGTTGAAGCCTATGTACAAGAAAACAGCCGCTTACGGTCACTTCGGTCGTGAAGAATTCCCTTGGGAAGCGACTGACAAAGCAGCTCTTCTGCGCGAATTCGCTAACATCAAGTAAGCGAACTGCAGCAACACACGAAAAAGGAGGCCTCGGCTTCCTTTTTGTGTTTTTTAGGGGCGCGTTTGCGAGGGGCGAGGAAAAGCGTTTTAAGGGACGAGTATCGAGTCTGAAGGCACGAGAAAGAGTGGTCCTGTGGTCCTGTGGTCCTGTGGTCCTGTGGTCCTGTGGTCCTGTGGTCCTGAAAGCAGGATTTCAGATCCCTTTATGGCTGCAAGCCCTTCCGCTCCTGCTTTTTCCATAGGGCCATAGGTCCGCTTTTGCCTTTCCGCTCTTACCCAAGACGCGTCCCTTCCCTCTTCCCGCTGACTTTCTTATACTGCCTCCCCTTTCCACCAGCACAGTGCCTGACCATGTCCCCTCTTCACGACCAAGTGACCGCCCGTGTCGCCCAATGCATCAAGATCGCCAATCAGCGCCTGAACAAGCGTATGCCGATGCCGGTGGTCAGCTTTACACAGCGGGGAAAAATTGCCGGTACTGCCCACTTACAACGTTGGGAAGTGCGCTTTAATCCGGTCTTACTGGCAGAAAACCCTGAGGCTTTTCTCAATGAAGTAGTGCCTCATGAAGTGGCACATTTGGTGGTGTTCAAACGCTTTGGCCGCGTGCGTCCGCACGGACGGGAATGGCAGGTCGTGATGCAGGAAATCTTTGGCGTGCCCCCGCGCACCACCCATCGTATGGACGTCAGTTCGGTACAAGGCGCCCTGTTTACCTACCAGTGCCAATGCCAGACGCACCAGCTGTCGGTACGCCGTCATAACAAAGTACAACGCGGCCAGACCCAATACCGCTGCCGTCGCTGCGGAGAAGCGCTGTGCCTGACGACGGCTAACCGCTAATACTCATTAACCTTGCCAACATCTGCCCGTTAATAAAAAGCGGCCAGACACTCAAAAGCGACAGAGCAATCAATAACGGCCCCAAACCACATGTAACTGACAGAAAACATACCGTGACATCACTCTAAAAAGTCAATTGAGTGATACTCTTATCAGTATTCATTACTGATTGAGGACGGTCATGCGACACTTCATTTCAACCTTGCCACGCCAACTGTGCTACGGACTGGCATTTACCCTGCTCCTTCCACTGACCACCAGCGCCCAAGCGGCCAATGCTACAGTCGTCAAAAAATCCAGCAGCGGGATCTGTCACGACAGCTACAGCGCGTCCTACCAGCGCACCAAAAACTTCACGCCGTACGACAGTCTGCAAGCGTGTCTCGACAGTGGCGGCCGTCTGCCGAAAGGCGCGCAAAACAAACCGGCAACGAGTACCACGGCTGACGCCGGCACGTATCAGCGTCATTACTTTGGTCACGGCTGGATGGATAACGACAAAGACTGCCAGAATGCGCGTATGGAAACCCTGATCGCCCAGTCTGTGGGTCAGGTGCGTTTCAAAGATACCAAGCAATGTCAGGTAGTATCCGGTCGCTGGAACAGCGCCTACTCCGGCAAGGTGATTTACAACGCGTCAGACATTGATATCGACCACGTCGTGCCGCTGAAATGGGCCTGGGAGCACGGCGCCGATCGCTGGACACTGGACGAGCGCAAAGCCTTTGCTAACGATCCCAAAAACCTTGTCAGTGTGGAAGCCTCACTCAATCGCCAGAAAGGCGCCAAAGGCTTAGATGAATGGCTGCCGCCGAAAAACCAGTGTCAGTACATTCCGCGCTTTATCCGCGTGGTGAAAGCCTACGACCTCACCCTGAGCGCGACCGAGCAAACGCACTATCAGTCGCTCCTTAATCGCTGCAAGAACACCGCAAAATAACGCATTGTGTGGGCGTAAGCGGGTCAGTGTGCGACCGCTTACGCCCTCTGCCACGGCTTCGCCGACGGTAACATTGTGATCCCCCTTCGACTGGGGTATATAATACGCCCAGAATAAACCCAACAGGTTACCAGTAGCCATGAGAATCCCACGTATTTACCACCCTGAAGCCCTACCGTCTTCAGGTTCCGTTCTGCTTAGTGACGATGCCGCTAACCACGTTGGCCGCGTCATGCGCATGCAAGCCGGCCAAGAAATTTTGCTGTTTGACGGCAGCAATGCGGAATTCCCAGCCGTGATCACCAACGCCAGCAAAAAGTCGGTGGAAGTTGAAATCCAGGCTCGCCATGAGAACAGCAGCGAGTCACCACTGGATATTCACTTGGGTCAGGTGATCTCTCGTGGTGAAAAAATGGAATTCACCATTCAAAAATCCGTTGAATTGGGTGTGAACACCATTACACCATTGATTTCAGAACGTTGTGGCGTGAAATTAAATGCCGAGCGTTTCGATAAGAAGATGCAACAGTGGCAGAAGATCGCTATCGCGGCGTGTGAGCAGTGCGGCCGTAACGTGGTACCAGAAATTCGTCCGGTGATGAAACTGGAAGACTGGTGCGCTGAAGCGTACGATGGCCTGAAACTGAACCTGCACCCACGCGCGCAATACTCCATCAACACCCTGCCTGAGCCGGTGAGCAAAGTCCGCTTACTGATCGGCCCGGAAGGCGGTTTGTCAGCCGAAGAAATCAGCATGACAGAAGAATACAAGTTTGATGAAGTGCTGCTGGGGCCACGCGTGCTGCGTACCGAAACCGCTGCGATGACAGCCATTACCGCGCTGCAAGTCCGCTTCGGCGATCTGGGCTAAGCCCCGACGGAAAGAACAACGAGGAGAAAGTAATGATCAAACTGGGTATCGTGATGGATCCCATCGAGTCCATCAACATCAAGAAAGATTCCAGCTTTGCCATGATGATGGAAGCCCAACGTCGCGGTTGGGAAATTCACTACATGGAAATGAATGACCTGTCTCTTGAGCAGGGCAAAGCTATCGCCCGTACCCGTGTGGTCAGCTTGAAAGAAGATCCGAACGGTTGGTTTGAATTTACCAGCGAGCAGGAAATTGCCCTGGCCGATCTGGACGCAGTACTGATGCGTAAAGATCCGCCGTTCGACACCGAATACATCTACGCGACCTACATTCTGGAGCGCGCAGAAGAAGCCGGCGCGCTGATCGTGAACAAGCCACAGAGCCTGCGTGACTGTAACGAAAAACTGTTCACCGCATGGTTCCCAGAGCTGACGCCAACCACCATGGTGACCCGTCGTGCAGACAAGATCAAAGCGTTCCACCAAGAACACGGTGACGTGATCCTGAAGCCGCTGGACGGCATGGGCGGTTCATCCATTTTCCGTGTGATGAAAAACGATCCGAACGTCTCTGTGATCATCGAAACCCTGACCAACATGGGTCAGAACTACTGCATGGCGCAAACTTTTGTGCCGGATATCAGTAACGGTGATAAGCGTATTCTGATGGTTGACGGTGAGCCAATGCCATACTGCCTGGCCCGTATTCCGGCCAAAGGCGAAACCCGTGGTAACTTGGCGGCCGGTGGCCGTGGTGAAGCGCGTCCAATCAGCGACACAGACCGTCAAATCGCGGAAGCGGTAGGCCCGACACTAAAAGCCAAAGGCCTGATCTTTGTCGGTCTTGACGTGATCGGTGACAAGCTTACCGAAATCAACGTGACCAGCCCGACCTGTATCCGTGAAATTGAAGCCGCGTTTGATATCTCTATCACCGGCAAACTGATGGATGCGATTGAGCGCCGCCTGAACAAGGCCTAAGCCCGTCATACTCGCACGCTTGATGATTTATCCGCAGTCGGCCCCGGCTGCGGATCCTTCCTTGAATACACGCCCAATAATACCAATTCTGCTAATTAGTCGGCATACTGTTAGAAAGAAGACAGGTAGCAGGTAGTCCCATGAATTTGACGAATCACTTTCTGGTTGCGATGCCCAGCATGCAAGATCCCAACTTCAAAGGCGGTGTCGTGTACATTTGCGAACACAACGATGAAGGCGCGATGGGGATTGTCATTAACCTGCCGATAGAGATTTCGGTCGGCAGCATGTTGGATCAAATCGACATTGAACGTGACGCCCCGGTCACCGATCCTGCCAGTCTGGAACAACCGGTGTTTAATGGCGGCCCCGTGTCTGCCGATCGCGGGTTTGTCCTGCACAACCTGAGCGGCCGTTTCAGCTCCAGCATCGCCATCACCGAGGAGGTCTCTGTCACCACCTCGAAAGATATTCTGGCCTTATTGGGGACAGACCATGCGCCTGAGCATTTTCTGGTGGCGCTGGGCTATGCCGGTTGGGATGCGGGCCAGTTAGAGCAGGAGCTGTCCGAGAACACCTGGCTCACCACCGAAGCGGATCCCGATGTGGTGTTTAACACCCCTGTGAATGAACGCTGGACGAAAGCCATCGCCCAGCTCGGCATTAATGCCACCCACCTTTCGATTGAAGTAGGACACGCATGAGTCACCCACGTAGCGTATTAGCCTTTGATTACGGCACCAAGAGCATTGGTGTGGCGATTGGCCAGGAACTGACTGGCACCGCCAACCCATTACCGGCCTTAAAGGCGAAAGACGGCATCCCAAACTGGGATGACATTGAGAAAATCTTAAAAGAATGGCAACCCGACTTAGTCGTGGTCGGTCTGCCCCTGGATGTTCGTGGCGGCGAGCTTGAAGCCATTACGCCACGCGCGAAGAAATTTGCCAACCGCCTGCACGGCCGCTTTGGCTGTCAGGTAGAAATGCACGACGAGCGCCTGAGCACCGCCGAAGCCCGCTCTTCCCTGTTTGAATACGGCGGCTACCGCAACCTGAGCAAAGGCAACATCGACTCCCAGTCTGCTGTCGTGATCCTGGAAAGCTGGTTCGAACAACAGTACGGCTAAGCGTTCGAGCAGAAGCATAAAATCCCCAAAGCGAACGTCAATAGCGTTCGCTTTTTGTTTTTGGGTCCTGTGGTTCTGCAAAGAAAATACCGCCATTTGTGCCTAAGACAATCACTTTTGTTGTGGCTCTTCCATAGGATCTTAGGGCCGCTCTTGAACCGCTTTTACTCCCCGCTCCTACTCGCCCCTGCTCTCCCTGTACACCTTTCCCCCCGATCAACACCCTAACGCTGCGCACCCTGTTAACTCGCCCCAACGATCCTTCCGGATCCTTGATTGCGCAAGGTGCGATCAGCCTGTACAGCTTTTGGACACCTTAAACTCAAAAGCTCCACAACCTGATCAGTGACGATCCTCTCTTTGGCAATCACAATAAAAACAAGCACCTCTGTAGCACATGCTTTTATATCAATAGATTACCGACAACAAAAAAGCGTTAGAGCCATGACAGCCCTAACGCATTGTGATCATGGGGAGCCACTGACAAGTGACCCCCTCAATATGCATTTTTCGACGACGGGATTACCCCATATCCACCGTCACACCGTTCAGGGTGCTCTGGTAGATCTTGTCTTTACTGCCCACTTTGATCATCAGACGCAAATCGTTGGCAGAGTCCGCATGGTGCAGCGCATCCTGCTCGGTGATCTTGCCCTGACGGAACAGATCATACAGTGATTGGTCAAACGTCATCATGCCCGACTCGGTGGATTTCGCCATGGTGTCTTTGATTTCATGTAACTCACCACGACGGATCAAATCCGCCACACGCGGAGTATTGAGCAGCACTTCAAACGCACCGTGACGGCCCATGCCGTGTGCATCCGGGATCAGCTGCTGAGCCAGAATACATTTGAGGTTCAACGACAGATCAAACAAGAACTGATCGCGACGCTCTTTCGGCACCAAGTGCAAAATACGCTCCAGCGCCTGGTTGGCATTGTTAGCGTGCAGCGTCGCCATACACAGGTGACCGGTTTCGGCGAAGTTCATCGCGTATTCCATGGTTTCAGGCGTACGGATCTCCCCGATCAGGATCATGTCCGGCGCTTGGCGCAACGAGTTCTTCAGGGCAATTTCATAGCTTTCCGTATCCAACCCCACTTCACGTTGGGTCACGATACATTTGTTATGCTTATGCACAAATTCAATCGGATCTTCCACCGTCAGAATGTGGCCGCTGCGGTTACTGTTACGGTAACCGGTCATCGCCGCCAGCGAAGTCGACTTACCTGAGCCGGTCGCCCCCACCACCAGCACCAGGCCACGTTTAGCCAGCGCCATCTTCTGCATATCCATCGGCAGATTCAGCGAGAAGATATCCGGAATTTCTGTTTCAATTCGGCGGATCACCATGCCCGGCAATTCACGTTGCCAAAAAGCACTCACACGAAAACGGTTTTCGCCGCGCACCAAAGCAAAGTTTGCTTCTTTGGTAATTTCAAACTCTGTGCGCAGGCTGTTATCCATGGCGTAGTCGAACATCATATCGACCGCATCAAGCGTCAGCGTTTCACCGATGGGATGCAAACTGCCATCAATGCGCAGCAAGCACGGGGAATCTACCGTGATGTAGAGATCCGAGGCTTTGCTGCTCACCATTTCATTGAGCGCTTCTTGTAACGTCATGGGGATTCCTTAAATCTGATTAAAACTGGACAAAGCTACTGTCGACCACGCGGCGTCCTTCCTCGGCTTCGACCAATCCTTGCGCCACCAACATTTTCACGCTCTGCTCCATAGTCTGCATGCCCATGGACGAGCCGGTTTGGATCATCGAGTACATCTGTGCCACTTTATCTTCACGGATCAGGTTACGGATCGCGGGTGTCGCCATCATCACCTCATGCGCGGCAATTCGGCCGCCCGTCACACGCTTCAGCAGGCTCTGTGACACCACAGCACGGAGCGATTCCGACAGCATTGAACGCACCATCGGCTTATCACTGCCCGGGAAGACATCGATAATACGGTCGATGGTTTTCGCCGCCGAACTGGTGTGCAAGGTGCCCAGTACCAAGTGACCGGTTTCTGCTGCCGTTAACGCCAGGCTGATGGTTTCCTGATCTCGCAATTCCCCGACCAGAATCACATCCGGGTCCTCACGAAGCGCTGAACGCAGCGCGTTATGGAAACTGTGCGTATCACGGTGTACTTCACGTTGGTTGATCAAACAACGCTTACCGGTGTGCACAAATTCCACCGGATCTTCGATCGTTAAAATATGACGGTTGTAATTGTCATTGATGTAATCGACCAAGGCCGCGATGGTGGTCGATTTACCGGAACCGGTCGCCCCGGTCACCAGCACCAAGCCACGCTGACATTGGGCGATTTGATAAAACACTTCCGGTACCTGAAGAGATTCCAGCGTCGGGATGTCGACAGGAATGGTACGGAACACGGCAGCACTGCCGCGCGCCTGACGGAAGGCATTCACACGGAATCGACCCACGTCTGGCAACTCAAAGGAGAAGTCCACTTCCATTTTTTCTTCAAACTCACGACGCTGGGCATCGTTCATGATGTCAAACACCAAACGGTGTACTTCACCATGGTCTAACGCCGGCAAACTGAGCTTGCGTACATCACCATCCACCCTGATCATTGGAGGTACACCCGCAGAAAGGTGCAGATCAGAAGCATTATGCTTTACACTAAAGTCCAGTAGTTCGGTGATATCCATAAATTTTCCCCAAAGAATCAATTATGAATAGTATCAAGCAAAACATAGTGCAGGTCATCTCCCAGATTGACACTGCAACAGAAAAATGCGGTCGAAATGCAGGTTCCGTGCAACTTTTGGCTGTAAGCAAGACAAAACCTATTGCAGCTATCGAAGAAGCCATTGCTGCCGGCCATTATGCCTTTGGCGAAAACTATGTTCAGGAGGGGGTGGAGAAAATCCAATATTTCGCACAAAAAACCTACCCTGAACCGCTCACCTGGCACTTCATTGGCCCAATTCAGTCCAATAAGACCCGTCCGGTTGCCGAGCACTTTGATTGGGTCCACTCGATCGACCGCGCAAAAATCGCCCGTCGATTAAGTGAGCAACGTCCCGCCCACCTGCCGCCACTCAATGTATTATTGCAAGTGAACACCAGCGGTGAAGACAGCAAATCCGGCCTGAACTTCGCAGAAGTCGAAGCCCTGGCTGCCGAAGTGGCCGCAATGCCGAATCTGGTGCTGCGTGGCCTGATGTCGATCCCGGAAAAAGCAGACGATTACGACAGTCAGTTCGCCGCGTTCAGCAGCCTGCGTGATGCCATGACCGCGCTGCAAGCCCAGCATCCGCAACTGGATACCCTGTCGATGGGCATGAGCGGTGACTTGGAAGCGGCCGTCGCGGCAGGCAGTACCATCGTGCGTATCGGCACCGCCATTTTCGGCGCCCGTGATTACACGACAAAAGCGTAACAGGACGTTGCAATACTGCTATAAAACAAAAAGATAAACGTATAATTGGCCAAGGAAGGGCAGTGTCCTTTCTTTGGCCTCCGACATGCTTGTAAGGATTTAACATGGAACAACGTACGATTGCCTTTATTGGCGCCGGTAACATGGCCCGCTCCATCATTGCCGGCCTTGTCGCCAGCGGGTATGCCCCAGATAAGATCACCGCGACTGCGCCAAGCCCTGCCCGCCGCGAACCACTGGCACGTGATTACGGTATCCACACCACTGACAACAACCTCGACGCCGCCTCTCAGGCCGACGTGGTGGTACTGGCGGTCAAACCACAATTAATGGAAGAAGTGTGCCGCCCGCTGCAGATCCTCGATTTCTCAGGCAAGCTGGTGATTTCCATTGCCGCTGGCATCAATGCCACCCGCCTCAATGAAATGCTGGCCACCCACCTGAATCTGGTGCGCGTGATGCCCAATACTCCTTCCCTGATCGGCAAGGGCATGAGCGGCCTGTATGCAGCACCGGATCTGAACATCACCGATCGCCAGTTTGCCGAAGATCTGATGCGCGCAGTGGGTGAAGTGTGCTGGGTGGAACAAGAGTCTGGTATTAACGGCATCATTGCCGCTGCCGGCAGTGCCCCTGCGTATTTCTTCCTGTTCATGGAAGCGATGCAAAACGAAGCCATTGCACAAGGCTTTTCGCCGGAGCAAGCCCGTTTGCTGGTACAACAATCGGCTTTGGGCGCCGCCGAATTGGTGAAGGCCAATCCGGACGTTGCGCTGGATACCCTGCGTGAACAAGTGACATCCAAAGGCGGCACCACCGCAGAAGCGATCCGTACCTTTAACGATCGCCAACTTGGTGATACCGTAGCCCAAGCGATGCGCGCTGCTGTTGCCCGCGCTCAAGAGATGGAAACATTATTTTAAGGTTACTATATGAATTCAATGGGTTTTCTCGTCAGCACACTGTTTGACCTGTACATCATGGTCGTGCTACTGCGCATCTGGCTACAGTGGGCAAGGGCCGATTTCTACAATCCGTTCTCTCAATTCGTGGTCAAAGCCACTCAACCTGTGGTCGGCCCGCTGCGCCGTTTGATCCCGTCTATCGGCTCTCTGGACGTGGCGACCCTGCTGTTTGCCTACATCCTGAGCATGGGTAAATTCGTGATCCTGAACTTGGTGGTTGGCGGTGGCCTGATGTTTACCCCTGAGCTGTTCTGGATCGGTGGCCTGTCTCTGCTTAAAGCGGCCGGCGGCCTGCTGTTCTGGGTACTGCTACTGCGCGCTATCTTGAGCTGGGTAAGCCAGGGTCGCAGCCCGGTTGAATACGTGATGCACCAATTGACTGAACCAATGACCGCACCAATCCGCCGCGTGATCCCAGCGATGGGTGGTCTGGATCTGAGTGTGCTGGTGCTGTTTATCGGTCTGCAGTTTGCCAACTACCTGATTGGTGACATGGTCGGCCCTATCTGGTTCCAGCTATGACCACCAGCGCCGTGAGCAAGGACGGGGACGACTTGGTGATTCGCCTGTACATTCAGCCGAAAGCCAGCCGTGACCAGCTCGTGGGGCTGCATGGGGAAGAACTGAAAGTTGCCATTACCGCACCGCCGGTGGATGGCAAAGCCAATGCCCACTTGACCAAATACCTCGCGAAACAATTTCGCGTCGCCAAAGGTCATGTGGTGATTGAAAAAGGCGAGCTGGGTCGTCACAAACAGGTGCGCATTGAAGCGCCGAAAGTGATCCCGGACACTATCGCCGCCCTGCTCTAACCGTACGCACGGACGACCGTGCCATGCGCTAGCAGCAACAAAGCCTCAGCCCGTCTCCCGCAAGGAAGACGGGCTGATTGCTATACTCAATGGAACCCACTCACCACCCTCGCCCCCGCTGTACAGGGCGCCCCCAGCGTGGTGAGTATCATAAGGATAATGCTATGACTCGATACGCGCGCCTGTGCGCCTGCTTCGTTGCCACCCTGCTGTGTAGCCTGCCCGTGCAAGCCGAACAGTTTGCGAAAATCGGCGACTTTGAAGTGCACTACTCCAGCTTTCCCTCAACCTTTCTCACCCCCGACATCGCCAAACAATATCAAATCCAGCGCAGCCGTTACAACGGCGTGGTCAACATTACTGTGATTGATACGGCGGCCGACGGTAAACCGGCTGTGGCGGCGTTTGTGTCCGGCAAAGCCAAGAACCTGATTGGCCATGAGAAGAAGCTGGCATTTCGTGAGATCCGCGAAGGCAACGCCATCTACTACATCGCCGAAATCAAACATGCCAACGAAGAGCGTTTCACCTTCACCATCGACATTTCCCGCCAAGGCACCAAAGGCGCACTTGATTTTCAGCAGACCTTTTACGTCGATTAACCCAAACGACGGCGCCCTTTTATTTTCGGCGCAGTAGGATAAGATAGCGCCCCATTCACGCCCCCCTTTGCGAGGGCGTACGTCCATTGACTAGCGATGTTTCGAGGAACCGCAATGAGCAAATTAGTACTGGCCACGGGTAATCAGGGCAAAGTAAAAGAGATGGCAAGCCTGCTGGCTGACTTTGGCTTTGATGTGGTTGCCCAAAGTGACTACAACGTCTCTTCTGTCGCGGAAACCGGCACCACCTTCATTGAAAACGCCATCATCAAAGCACGCCATGCGGCCAAAGAAACCGGCCTGCCTGCGATTGCGGATGACTCTGGCCTGGAAGTGGATTACCTCAAGGGCGCGCCGGGCATTTACTCTGCACGCTATGCCGGTGAAGAGGCCTCTGATCAGGCCAACATCGACAAACTGCTGGCAGCAATGGCAGGCGTACCGGCGGAACAACGCACTGCGCGCTTCCACTGTGTACTGGTGATGATGCGCCACGAAAACGATCCGACGCCATTGGTTTGCCACGGCACATGGGAAGGTAGCATCACCGAGCACGCCCACGGCACAAACGGTTTTGGTTACGATCCGATTTTCTGGGTACCGGAAGATCAGTGTGCCTCTGCCGAGCTAGAGCCTGCTCGCAAGAAGCAACTGTCCCACCGTGGTCAGGCGTTGGCGCAGCTGTTTGCGGCCCTGAAGGACAAATAAGTCATGCTCGTGCCACCACCACTCAGCCTGTATATCCATATTCCTTGGTGTGTGCAGAAATGCCCGTACTGTGACTTCAACTCGCACGCCCTGAAAACCGCGATCCCTGAGCTCGATTACATCGATGCCCTGATTGAGGATCTGGAGATCGATCTGGCCGCTTATGGCCTGAATGAGGGGCAACGTCCGCTGCACAGTATTTTCATCGGCGGCGGGACACCGAGCCTGATCTCGCCGGAAGAAATTGGCCGCTTGTTGCAGGCAGTACAGCAACGCATTCCGTTCAGTGATGACATTGAAATCACCATGGAAGCCAACCCGGGCACGGTCGAAGCCGGTCGCTTTGATGGCTACCGCGCCGCCGGCGTGAACCGTATTTCGATCGGCATCCAGAGTTTTCAGGATGAGAAGCTGACCCGCTTAGGCCGTATTCATGGCCGTGATGAAGCGATCAAAGCCGCTGAGCGTGCGACGGCTGCAGGCTTGGACAGTTTCAACATCGATCTGATGCACGGCCTGCCGGATCAAAGCGTGGACGATGCCCTGTCGGATCTGAAACAAGCCATTGCGCTGAATCCGCCGCACTTGTCGTGGTACCAGTTGACGATTGAGCCGAACACCCTGTTCTACTCTAAGCCGCCGACACTGCCGGATGATGACGATCTGTGGGACATATTCGAGCAAGGCCACCAGCTGTTAGCGGAAGCCGGTTATGTGCAGTACGAGATCTCCGGTTACAGCAAACCGGGCAAGCAATGCCGTCATAACCTCAACTACTGGCGTTTTGGTGACTATCTGGGCATTGGCTGTGGCGCCCACGGTAAAGTCAGCTTTGCCGATGGCACCATCACCCGTACCGTGAAAGTGAAGCACCCGCGTGGCTACCTCAACCCGAGCAAGCCGTATCTGGATCAGGAAACGCAGGTGCCGGACAGCGAGCGTCCGTTCGAGTTCTTCATGAACCGATTCCGTCTGCTGGAAGCGTGCCCGAAACAAGATTACCCGGCGCGTACCGGTTTACCGTTCAGCACCATTGCCGAGCCGATTGACTGGGCATTAGCGCAGGGCTATCTGGTGGATAACGGAGAAGAGTGGCAGATCACCGAACACGGCAAGCTGTTCCTTAACGATCTGTTGGCCGCGTTTGTCGATGAGGATGAAGACGACTAACGCCTTCTCTTTCGATAGTGAGTCTCGCGCGCAGAATCCTGCCGTCACGAAAACAAAAAGAGCAGCTCAGGGCTGCTCTTTTTTATGACGAGAGTGATGGCGCGGCGTAGCGCCAATCACCGCCTTTGTCTGGCTCACTCAATGATGGTCACCGTCTGCCAGGTTTTTAATGCCGGGATCAAAGACTGGATCTCATGCTCTTTGGCTTGGCGAGCCGCCACGCGCTGACACACTTCCTGATCAATCAACTGAGAGCGCGACAGCATGAACGGCAAATCATCCCGCATGAACGCATGGTAGTCGGCCAGTGCCCCCATCTGCGCCTCATTGAGTTTGACTTTGTGAATGCCGAAATACAGTTGCCCGCTGGCTTTCACCTGAAAAGTTTCTTTCCCCAAGTCCATGCTCAGGACGTCATCTTGCAAGCTGATCGTATTGTGCCATTCGAGCTGACACAGAGAGGCGGACTCGGCCGTATTCCCTGCATCAGAAACAGACGGCGTGGACGACACCGGTTGAGCCTGTGCGCTGAAGACAGCCAGTACCGTGCCCAATACGGCACCTGACACACCCTGACTCACGGCACGTGTTACCTTGCCCGTTATGTTCGCCATCGCCTCATGACGGATCGACCACGAGCGACCACCGACTGCTTCACTCTGCTCATACTGCATAGCCTTCTCCCTGATTGCAGAAGCCGCCATGCCAGAAAAGGCAGCCCCGTTAAAAGATCGAACGTCCGATACGCTCAGCGAGTAATTCTAGGGCGGCGGTGCCCGCCAAGGAGTTGCCCGAAGGATCCAACTCTGGCGACCACACCGCAATGGTCATCTCACCCGGTACAATCGCGACAATGCCGCCACCGACCCCAGATTTCCCTGGCATCCCCACACGGTAAGCAAATTCCCCGGCGCCGTCGTATAACCCACAGGTCGCCAGTAATGCATTCATTTGCTTACTCTGAGTTTGGGTGACAATTGTTTTTTTTGCGCCCAAAGGAAGCCCTTTATTTGCTAAGTAGCTGAATGTACGAGCCAAATCCACACAACTCATCTTCAGTGCACAATAGCTAAAGTAATTGCTGAGCACCGGCATCACTTCATTTTGGAAGTTACCGAACGAACGCATCAGGTAGGCAATCGAGGCATTGCGATCGCTGTGCTGCATCTCAGACGCGGCGACCGTTTTGTCGTAAATAATGTGCGGGTTACACGCCAGTTCACGCACCAGTTCCAGCATACGGTACTGCGGCGCAGACAAGCGGCTGTGCAGCATATCTGACACCACCAGCGCACCGGCATTGATAAACGGATTACGCGGGATGCCGTTTTCCAGCTCCAGCTGGATCATCGAGTTAAACGCATGACCCGACGGCTCTTTACCGACACGCTGCCAGATCTCTTCCGGCTCGTACAGGCTCATCGCCAGCGTCAGGCTCAGTACCTTGGAGATCGACTGGATCGAGAAACCTTCTTCACAGTCACCGGCTTGAATGATCTCACCGTCGTTGTAACACACCGCGATCCCCAGCTTATGGGGCGGGACCTCTGCCAGCGCAGGAATATAGTCCGCCACCTTGCCCTGACCGATCAGCGGTCTGACTTCATCGAGGATCTCATTAAGCAACTGTTCTGTTGGCTTCATTACACGTTCTCCAAGGGTAAAAAAGCCAACACGAGGTTGGCTTTCTTGTTTAACACTATGCTGTCATATCGCGGGAACGATACCCGCGTGGGGCAGCGAGGACTTATTCAGTACGTGCGTACTTCATGTCCCATACGCCATGGCCCAAACGGTGGCCACGGGCTTCAAATTTGGTCAGTGGGCGGTCTTCAGGACGCGCGATGTAGTCGCCGTCTGTCGCCGTGTTCGCGTAACCCGGTGCCGCGTTCATCACTTCTACCATGTGCTCTGCGTAGTTTTCCCAGTCAGTTGCCATGTGGAAGATACCGCCGATTTTCAGCTTCTTACGTAGCATTTCAGCAAACGCAGGCTGCACGATACGGCGCTTGTGGTGACGCGCTTTGTGCCATGGATCAGGGAAGAACAGCTGTACGCAATCCAGGCTGCCGTCTGGGATCATGTGCTCAAACACTTCCACGCCGTCGTGACACATTACGCGAAGGTTCGTCAGACCCGCTTCTTCAGCTGCCATCAGACACGCACCTACGCCAGGGCTGTGTACTTCAATACCGATGAAGTTTTTCTCTGGGGCATTTTTTGCCATCTCAACCAGAGAGGCACCCATGCCGAAGCCGATTTCCAGTACCACTGGTGCTTCACGGTTGTACACTTCTTTCCAGTCCAGCATCTGCTGAGCGAAGTCAATACCCATTGCTGACCAGTTTTTTTCCATCGCCATTTCTTGGCCTTTGGTTAAACGGCCTTCACGACGCACAAAGCTACGGATCTTACGTACCAGTTTGCCGTCTTCGGTAAATTCAGTCAGGGTCACGTCACCTGACTTTTTTGAAACTTCGCTCATGCTTACAATCCAAACAAAAAAGAAACGGAACGGCATTATCCAAAGTTACAGACTAAGTGCAAGTCTATCGTTTGCGAGCGGCCCCAGTTTATGGTGCAATCAACAACCAATTATGCTTCCTATCATCATGGTCCGCCTGATATGCGGTCCACAACATGAGCCTAGCCTGTGACGAATACCTTCTCTGATGCCATTTTAGCGTGGTATGACAAATTTGGCCGCAAAACCCTGCCTTGGCAGCAAGAAAAGACCCCGTATAAAGTCTGGCTGTCGGAAATCATGCTGCAACAAACCCAGGTCGCAACGGTGATCCCCTACTTTGAGCGTTTCATGGCCCGCTTCCCGACCGTGGCTGACTTAGCCGCCGCCGAACAAGATGAAGTGCTGCACCTGTGGACGGGGCTGGGCTACTACGCCCGCGCCCGCAACCTGCACAAAGCCGCCAAACACATTGTGGATCACCACAACGGTATCTTCCCGACCGACATTGAAGCCGTCATGGCGCTGCCGGGTGTCGGCCGCTCAACCGCCGGCGCGGTGCTGTCGCTGTCCCTCAAACAGCATCACCCGATTTTGGACGGCAACGTCAAGCGCACGCTGGCCCGTTGCTACGCTGTCGAAGGCTGGCCGGGGAAAAAGCCGGTTGAAAACGCCTTATGGGGCATCGCGGAAACCAATACCCCGGCCAATGGTGTAGAGCGTTACAACCAAGCCATGATGGACATGGGCGCGATGATTTGTACCCGCAGCAAGCCCAAGTGTGAATTGTGCCCTGTCGCGACAATTTGCCAAGCCAAAGCCAGCGGTCGCCAGGCGGATTTCCCGGGGAAAAAACCCAAGAAAACCCTGCCAGAGAAAAACACCTGGTTTGCCATTTTCCAGCGCGGGGATGAAGTGTGGCTGGAGCAACGTCCGCAAAGCGGGATCTGGGGCGGCCTGTGGTGTTTCCCGCAACACGACACCGATGCGCTCGAGGCGCTGATTAATGCTCGACTGGGCAGCGCGGGAACAACCGCCGAGTCACACATTGTGGCGCAGGAGCAACTGACGGCTTTCCGCCACACGTTCAGCCATTACCATCTGGATATCGTGCCGATCCACTTTACCCTCAGTGATAAGAGCAACATTACCTCACCACTGACTGATGAGCAGGGTGAATCGCGTACCGGACAATGGTACAGCTTGACCAACCCGGCCAAGATAGGCTTAGCCGCTCCGGTACAAAAAATCTTGGACAGCCTCGCCTACCACCTCGCTCACGCGTCCTAAACACGCTCAGCACACTCAGTAAAACAATGCGGGGAATAGTCGCCTTCACTGGCTATTCCCTCTTGAGATAAAAGCCGTTATTATCGCACCGATTATCTCCCTCTTGCTGCTGAGAAGCTTATATATGTCTAAATTTTCTCTCTTTTTCGCTCCACTGCTCACGTTATGTTCTTTTTTTGCCTCCGCGACGCAAACGATTGCTATCGTGGGCGCCATGGATGTGGAAGTGAACAACCTGCTCCCGGAAATTGAACAACACAAAGCGGTGCAGATCGGCCAACATACGTTTCATACCGGTACCCTGCGCGGCCACCCTGTGGTAGTGACCCGTTCTGGCGTCGGCAAAGTCAACGCGGCAATCACCACCACCCTGTTGATCCGTGAATTTAAGGCTGAGCAATTCATCTTCACCGGTATCGCTGGTGCCGCAGCCCCTGAACTCAGCCCGACCGATGTAGTCGTCTCTAATGCCTTAGTGCAGCACGATGTGGATCTGACCGTGTTTGGCAACCAACCGGGCCTGATGGATGGCTTTGACGATCGTCTGTTCCACGCCGATCCGCGCTTGGTACAACTGGCTCAGCAAGCGGCTGAGAAAGTGGTCGGTAAGGATCATGCTTTCACCGGCATCATTGCCACCGGCGATCAATTCATTGCTGACAAGCAACGCGTCGCTGAGATACGCAACGAATTCAATGCGATGGCGGTAGAAATGGAAGGAGCGGCCGTGGCGCAGGTGGCCTTCATGTTCAACAAACCGTTTGTGGTGATCCGCACCATCTCTGACAAAGCCGACGGCTCGGCCCACATGGATTATCCGAAACTGAAACAAGCCACGGCGGATAACTCGATTGCGATCACACTGGCAATGTTAGCGCAGCTGTAACACGCCACGCTCTAGCCGCTTTTCTCGGTCTCTGGTATAACTACGGCATGACAATTTCCCCGCCACGTATGCCGGGGACCATAGTGAAAGGAACGCCTCATGAGCCGTACTGTTTTTTGTGCCCGCTTGAAAAAAGAAGCGGATGGTCTGGACTTCCAACTTTACCCGGGTGAGCTAGGCAAGCGTATTTTTGACAACATTTCAAAAGAAGCGTGGTCAGAATGGCAAGGTAAGCAAACCATGCTGATCAACGAAAAGAAACTGAACATGATGGATCCAGAGCACCGTAAGCTGCTGGAAACGGAAATGGTGAAGTTCCTGTTTGAAGGTCAGGACGTGATCATTGACGGCTACACACCGCCAAGCGAATAAGGCAGGCGCCTGAATCCATCACGTTTTCACCATGGCGTAGCGCATTTTTCTCGCCTGAACGGACAAAGACATTGATAATGATCTCATTTACGATCTCGTACTTGGGATCTTTTTTTTGCCTGTCTGTTTGAACGTTTATGAAAAAACCTGCTCTGTTGGTTGCACTGAGCGCCCTGCTCACCCTCAGTGGCTGTAGCCGTGAATTTGTCGAGTCAATGTACGACGTCGACTACACCACCACTAACCGCTTTGCCAACAACCTGGCGCCGCAACCGGGCCAGCTCACCAAAGATTCAGCAGCCTTAGACCAACTGATGAACAGTTTCAGCGGACAGGTAGAGCGTTACTGGGGTGAAAACGATGCCCTGGTGGCCAGCAAACGTCAGTACGTCAAATACACCGATGGCTACCAAAGCCGTGCCCATGTGGATTTCGAGCGTGGCGTGGTCATTGTTGAAACCGTGGCCAAGACCGATCCGACCCAGCACCTGAAAAGTGCCATCACCACCACCTTGCTCACGCCGGAAAACCCGGCCGGGGTCGATTTGTACTCCGATTCCGCCATTGAACTCGGTGACAAGCCGTTTTTGTATGGCCAGATTTTGGATAACGAAAAACAGCCGATTGAATGGTCATGGCGCGCCAACCGCTTTGCCGATCATCTGATTGCCACCCAACTAAAAAAGCGCGCGGAGCGTTTTCACCAGGTCTATTATGTAGAAATTCCCATGGTGGCCGATCACGCCGATAAACGCGGCTACAAATACGCCCACATTGTACGGGATGCATCCCGCCGTTACGGGATCAGCGAAGATCTGATCTACGCCATCATCAAAACCGAGAGCAGTTTTAACCCCTATGCGGTCAGCCATGCCAATGCCTACGGCCTGATGCAGGTGGTACCGGCTACCGCTGGCGCCGATGTGTTCAAGCTGGTGAAAAAGCGCAGCGGCGAGCCAAGCCCGATGTATTTATTTGATCCGGCCAATAACATCGACACCGGCACCGCGTACTTCTACCTGCTGCGTCATCGCTACCTGAAAGCGGTGAAAGATCCCCTGTCGCTGCACTACAGCATGATTTCCGCCTATAACGGGGGCACAGGGGGCGTACTAAAAACGTTCCATCATGATCGCAATCAGGCCATGACGAATTTGAACCGATTACAACCCAACCAGGTCTACTGGGCGCTCACCCACAAGCACCCCAAAGCCGAAGCGCGTCGTTATTTGCAAAAAGTCACCAATTACCAAAAAGCGTTTAATCAAGGGAAGTTATAACGCCACGCAACGCGCAGCGACCATGAAACACCCGATAACACGCAAGAGCGTACAAAAAGCCAGCACACAAACAATCAGGGACGATTTTTCTGAAAAAAAGGTTGACGGAAAACCGGAAAACCAGTTTAATAGCGCTCCGTTGCCTCGATAGCTCAGTCGGTAGAGCAGAGGATTGAAAATCCTCGTGTCGGTGGTTCGATTCCGCCTCGAGGCACCACTCTTCTCTTTTTGAAGAGGGTGCAAGCAACGACAAACAATTCCCCCTTAGTTCAGTCGG
>NZ_LDOV01000041.1 GCF_001029435.1 Photobacterium aphoticum
TGGTCTGTGGTTCTGTGGTTCTGTGGTTCTGTGGTTCTGTGGTTCTGTGGTTCTGTGGTTCTGTGGTTCTGTGGTTCTGTGGTTCTGCAGGTAGAATTCCGTCCCCCATAAAAAAAGCAAGCGCTCTCGCACTTGCTTTTCCATAGGACCTCAGGGCCATAGCACCGATTTTATCCCGCTTTTACTCTTCGCCTCTAACGAGGAACTAGGATCTCGTCCCTAGTCCCTCACTTCTGCTTACACCTTCATCTTCCCCAGCAAGGCTTTTGCTTCGCTTTGGAGGTCATTGTCGGCTTGCAGGGCGATTTCTTCCAGCAAATCACGGGCGCCTTCGCTGTCGTTCATCTCAAGGTACGCTTTGGCCAAATCCAGCTTGCTGGCGTACTCGCCTTGGCTGTCGACATCGTAACTGTCAATACCGGCCAATACATCCGGGAACTCGTCCAACCCCACCTCAAGATTCAACGGTGCTTCATCCATGTCGGTCGCCGGTACATCGTCCAGCTCGCGCATCAGCTCTTCGATACTGATGTAAGACGGCGTCGGCGCAGGTGCTGGCTTTTCTTCCGTGAGCAACACAGATTCTGAGTCATCCTGCCAAGACGTATCATCTTGAACAGCATGCTCAACCGGTACCACTGCCTCAGGAGCTGGCATCTGAGCGGCATAATCAATCTCATCCAACACCGATTCTGGCGCAGTCACAGAAGCCGTCACAGCATCTAATGCGGCGTCATCCTGATCAAACACGGGCACATCTTCTGTGTGCATTTCAGGCTGCGATGTCCAGTCTTCCCCTTCCAGTTCAGGCTCAACATTGGCCGCAGACCAAATGGCGTCATCTTCTGCCGACATCGCCTCGTCTTCAGCCAGCGACGCATCGATGGTTTCTGCCGCAGACGTGGCCGGTGAAAACAGCGCTTCACGCTCTAACTCATCCACCGCCGCATCAGAAACGCTGACAGACTGCGGTGCCGACTCTGTAGCGTGATCAACAACAGACGTCTCGTCCATGACTTCAGCCTGCTCAAACACGTCAGCGCGTGAAGGCTCAACCTCAGGTTCACTCAGCAACGCCGCCATATCTAAGCCTGCGGTTTCCATGCTATCACGCATCGCTTCAGCTTCCGGCGACAATGGCGCGGCTGGCGAGCTTGGCGTATACGCTGCGCTATCCGCAACCGGATCAGCCGCATTGTCAGTCACGGTATTCGCTGTCGCCTCCAACGCTGAAGACTGCGCCTGACCCAAACCTTGTTCCAGCTCGTATTGCTCCAGCTCATGCTGCTCATCGAACGACGCCTGTAGCGCATCGTCTTCACCAAATTCAGGTAAAGAAGCCGCGTCATACGTTTCAAACGCAACCTGTGGCTGGCCATGCAGACCAAACGCTGACGGCTCAGCCTCATCGTCGTGACCCAAGTCTAACGTTGACTCCAGCACCTCTGCATTGTCATCGGCAAATGGGACGTCTGATACTGAAACATCTGGAGCATCAGCCTCTTGCACAGCCGCATCCGCCATCTCCTCAACCGGCGCGTTCGCGGACGCATTCGCGGACGCATTCACGGACGCAGCGGTTTGTGGTCGCTCGGCCGCTTCCGCCGCCTGTTGCAACTGACGCACGATATTGTCAAACACCGCCTGCTCTTCATCCGGACTCACGTCCATCTGCGGTGTGTCATCCAATTCAGCATCCGGCGCATTCATTGCCGCTTCTTCATCAAACTCCGGATAATCAGACAGATCCAACGGCGCATTGACATCCAGGCTTTCCAGAAGCTGTTCAACGGTCATGCCCACCGACGGATCCATCGCTGCCGCATCTTCTTCCGTAAACGAAGCCGCTAACAAGGCTTCAAGCTCAGCTTGCTCATCATCACTGCCGTACGGTGTTGCTGGTACGGGTTCAGAGGCTTCCGTTTGTGGCAATACATCCGGCTCGATGTCCGCAGTCTCGGTCACTTCAGGCTGCGCAGGCATCTCAGCCAACTCAGACTCTTGCTCAGCATCAGCATCGACAGAAACAGGCTCAACCGCTTGCTCGACCACAGGCTCTGCAACGGATTCAGCAACAGGATCTTCAGCAACATAGCCTTCTGCCACGGCTGGCTCTGGTACCAGTTCTGGCTCTGACTCTGGTGCAAAAGTAGACTCAGGCACAAACATGTCTTCATCAGAGACAAACGCATTATCGTGCTGCGATTCAGACTCAACCGTAAAGGCCGATGTATCCACATCAAAAGAGCCTTCAGGCTCTAGCTCAGGTTCGGGTTCCGGCTCTTGTACTGGCGCTGGTGCTGGCTCAATGTCTGGCTCCGACGCAATGTCAGGCTCAGGCTGATCCAACGAAGGCGTCGATTCCACCGAGTCAGAGACCGTCAAGTCACGCTCTGTCACCTGCGTAAACAGCTCATCGGCCAGTACCTCATCCACTGCAATCGCCGTGGCGGCGGCAGCCACAGGTGCCGCTAAAGGTATATCGGCTTGTACCGCATTTTCAGACGCATTGCCCTCAGCTGGCTGGCTCTCCAGCTTCGTCTCCGCATTCACGTCTGACGCAACACCCGGTTGCTCGCCTTGCTGATAGGCGTCACGTAGATCGCGCTCAAAATCAGCATTCATTGGCGCTGACGGTGATTCGAACTCAGGATCGTCCATCTCCGGCCAATCGAGCGTCGAGGCATCATCGTCGTCTTCATCCAGATCGGCCATCAGCTCATCCAGCAACTCGGTGCTGTTTTCTTCTAGCGCAATACTGGTTGAGGGAAAGTCATCATCTTCCAAATCCCCCAGCAATTCATCCAACAACGCGGTGCTGTCTTCTTCCAGCGTGATATCCGACGTCAGCGCATCGTCTTCCTCTTCGTCCATCAACTCATCAAGCAATGATGTACTGTTGGCCGAGAACAAATCATCGATATCATCTTGTGACGACAACGAGAACATATCTTCCGCTTCTGCCAAGGCCTGATCGATCGCCGCCTGTTGAGCACGATCGTCTTCCTCACGCTTCAGGGCATCACTGTCCGCAGCGGCAGCTGGGTTATCGAACGCGGCAGGCTTATCGAAGGCATCGTCCATGTCGTCAGCCACAAAGCTGTCGAACAAGGAGTCCAAATCATCCTGACTGATCAGGTTTTCCTGATCCGGCTCAACCTCAGGTCGGCGCGCCGCAGTTTCTTTAGGCAAATCATCGGCAAGATCCGGCGAGAAGGCATCAGGGCGGTCCAAATCCAGCGCATCACTGTCAAACGACAGATCAAAGCCGTCTTCATCGTCTTCCACTTGCAGGGATTTCTCCCACATCGCCGCCAACGCTTCATCAGAACTCAAATCGGCTTTCTGCTCGATTTCATCCAGCGCGCGTTCCATGTCTTCCAGGCCAATGGCTTCTTCATCCCCTTTCACGGAAATACTGCTTGGTCCGAAGCCACTTTCCATCTCGAACAATTCATCATCAAGATCAGACTTGTTATCCGTGTCATTGGAAAACAACGGATCATCATCACTGAACAAATCATCCAGATCATCGTCATCACCCAGCGCCAGATTCGGCACCACTTCGTTATCCACCGGCGATGGCACCATGGCGGTCTCATCATCATGCGGCGCTTCCAGCGCATCCAGCGGCTCTTCTTCCTCTTTCTTGCGTCCCCACAATAAGAAGGCGGCCAGCGCCGCTAATAAGCCCCCAGGGATCAACGCCATCGCCGCAAGGGCTAATGGGTTATCAATGATGCGATCAAACGTGGTTAACTCAGGCTCTGTCGGCTTGGCCTGCTGCAGGGCTTTTTGTTGTTCAATGAAGCCTTTGATCTGCTCGCGCAGTTGTTCATCGTCACTGATCTGGTTTTTCAGTGCCGCGACTTCATGCTGCATTTCTGCCAAACGCACACGCAGTAAGTGATTGCTTTCCAGCAGCTTTGTCATCTGCTCATCAGATGCATCCAGCTGATCTTGCAATGCTTTTGGTTTTTGCGGGATCAGAGAGCGGGCGGTTTCATCCGCACTGACGGTCGGCTGCGCCGCTTTTTGCTCAGTCTCCTGAACTGATTTCTGAACAGGTTCCTGGACAGGTTCCTGAACAGGTCTTGATGCAGGCTTTGGCTCGGCTTTCGGTGCTGCTTTAGGAGCAGGCGCCGGTTCGGCTTTTACCACTGCTGGCGCAGGCGCTTTAGCCGGTACAGGCTTGGGCTTGTTTGCCGCAACGCGTGCAATCTGGCCTTTGTCCGCTTCCAGACGCTGCTTCACGGCGTCCACACTTTCACGCTGAATTTGCGACAAGGTCGGGATGGTCAGAATGCTGCCCGGTACCAACCCATGAATATTATTCTGTTCAAACGCTTGCGGGTTATTGCGGAAAATCGCACCAATCACCTGATAGATGGAGATCTGATCGTTCGGGCGATAGCGAGAAGCAATCGACCACAAGGTCTCCTGATGCGTCGTCGGCCCGTAACGGTTTTCACTGGCATAAGGCTGCTGCACGGAAGAAGGCGTATAAGGAGATGGCGCAGCTTGCTCGTCAGAGGGGCCCATGATGCGAATGGTATTCGCCTGAGCCGGTATGGCCAGAGCGGAGGAAATAAGAGCCGGTAATAAAAGGCGTTTCATCATCTTTGTGTGATCAGACACTGCCTGCGATCCTCTTTGGCAGGAAATAAGCTATCAATGCATCGCGCGGGTCGCGCATACCCTATGCATCGTTTTTCTATCGCGCATCATACTAGAATAATGGATATCGGCCTATTGCCAATGATCTTGAGTGTGAGTTCACGCTTCGCGCTGTGCGTAGGGATTGCACGGTATGACGAACTGAAGAGTAAGCACTTTTGAAAAGAAACAGGGAAAGCCGAGGCTTTCCCTGTAAAGATAACATCGTATTGAGGCCGTCTAGTTTCACTTTCAAACAGACGTACCCAATTCGATTTATAGGTATTCTTCGATCAGTTTTTCTGCGATCTGTACGCTGTTCGTCGCCGCGCCTTTACGCACGTTATCCGCCACAACCCACATGTTCAGACCACATGGATGGCTGATGTCTTCACGAATACGCGCGACCATCACGTGATCTTTACCGGTTGCGTCACCCACTTGCGTTGGGTACTCATTACCGTGGAACACTTCGATGCCTTCGGCATTTTCCAGCAGACTGATCGCTTCTTCGATGTGTACAGGCTGACAGGTTTCAACGTGTACCGCTTCTGCATGGCCGTAGAACACAGGTACGCGTACACACGTCGGGTTCACGCGAATGTTGTCGTCACCCAAAATCTTCTGGGTTTCCCACACCATTTTCATTTCTTCTTTGGTGTAGCCGTTGTCCATGAACTCGTCGATGTGCGGCAGACAGTTGAACGCAATTTGCTTATCGTATACGTTCGTTTCTGCAGACAGACCATTCAGCAGTTTCACGGTCTGACCCGCCAACTCGTCCACGCCTTTTTTACCCGTACCAGACACTGACTGGTACGTACACACGTTGATACGCTCGATACCGTATGCATCGTGGATTGGCTTTAAGGCCACCAGCATCTGAATGGTTGAACAATTCGGGTTCGCGATGATGTTACGGTTACGGAACTCCGCCAACGCGTGCGGGTTCACTTCCGGCACCACCAATGGGATGTCGTAGTCGTAACGGAAACGTGAGGTGTTATCGATAACCACCACGCCCTGATCGGCCGCGATCGGCGCCCAACGATCTGACGCTTCTGCACCGGCAGAGAAAATAGCAAGCTGTACCTGATCCCAGTCGAATTCTTCAACATTGGTCACGCGTACGCTTTTGCCTTTAAAGCGCACGGTTTTGCCCGCACTGCGCTCAGAAGCAAGTAAATAGAGATTGCGAACAGGAAAATTGCGTTCCTCAAGCACTTCTACAATGGCTTCGCCAACGACGCCGGTTGCGCCAAGTACGGCAATATCAAATTCCTGGCTCATGGCCTTTCCTCTACTGTAAAACCTAATTGAGCCAGCGACTCTACCCCAAAAGTAGCCTCGCCCGCTACCGTAATCGCACTATATTCACGTCGATCCCAGTAATTTTTCCGCATACGATCGAACGCAGTGGCCATTTCTGCACTACCTTCTTCTGTTTGCCCCATTTCGCGCCGGAACACGCCATCATCACGGCGTACGTCGTATACAAGCTGAGTCAGGCTAAAGAGGGTCGCTTCATCCCACGGCTGGCTCAACGTCACCAGCGGAACTGGCGCCACCGGCAGCAAACTCGCCGCTTCTACCGCTTTATCGACACCTAAAAATTCACAAAAGCGATTGTAGACCATGGTGGTGCCACGCGCTTTGCCTTCCAGGCCATAGCCTGCCACGTGCGGGGTCGCAAACGCCAAGAACGGCAGCAAGGTTAAATCCACTTGCGGCTCTTGCTCGAACACGTCCAGCACCGCTGTCAGGTGCGGTCTGACACTTACATCCTGCGCGTGTTGCTGCTGACTGACCAACAACGCCGTTTTCAGCGCCTGATTATCAACCACCGGCCCTCGGGCGGCGTTAATCAAAATGGAGCCAGCTTTAAGCTGCCCCAAAAACGCCGCATCCACCAAATGGTGTGTCGGGTAATCACCGTCACGGGTGATCGGGGTATGTAGGGTGATGACATCACACTGTTGTTGAATCGCTTCAATAGAATGAAACGTACGCGGATCGCCCTGCGCTTGCTTCAGCGGATCGTTCAGCAGATAACGGATGCCCAGCGCATCTAAACACTGCGCCAAGTAACTGCCCACGTTACCGGCACCGATAATACCGACGGTCTTATCAAACAGGGAAAACCCTTGCTGCTGACCCAGCACCATCAAGCTGCTGAGCACATATTCTGCCACGCCGACTTTGTTACAACCTGGCGCCGCCGTAAAGGTGATGCCTTTGTCTGCCAGCAACGCCTCATCGACATGATCCTGCCCTGCCGTGGCGGTACCAACAAACTTCAGCGCATTGGCTTTGCTCAGCAGCGCCGCATTCACTTTGGTCACAGAGCGGATCATCAGGGCATCCACATCCACCAAATCGTCTGCCGTTAACGTGCGCCCCGGCTTGCTGATCACTTCGCCCAGTTGGCTAAACAGCGCCTCGGCATAAGGCATATTCTCGTCTATGAGGATTTTCATCGCTAGGTCCTAACTGTTATTACGTATTCACGTTGTTTTAGCTGGGGAAGATTGTAAAGCATTCGGGGACGAGGGGCGAGGAAGAGCAAAAAAGCCCGATAGCCGATGGCTACCGGGCGGGTTCCAGGCAAAACATTCACGGCGATCACAGATCTATCCCGCAAAAGAAAATACTATGATGTCGACGAATGCGCGTCTGTTGTGGCGCTGGCTGGCGCTCATCACACCCATCCGTCTCCGCAAAAAGGCCGAAAGTGGATGATCGTCGTCAGCGTCAACACCTGGAGAATGCATTAAGAAGTGGCGAGTTTCGAGGGGCTAGGGACGAGGAAAAGCATCTTTAGTTTGCAAGGAACCAGAGACGAGACAAACTGTCTAGCCGCTAATTATCGGGCTTTTACTCGACACTCGCAGACTCGCCCCTCGTTCCTATCAATCGCTCTTTACTCGCCCCTGCGCTTGCGCGCTTATCCTTCGTATTTCTTAATAACCAGTGTGGCGTTGGTGCCACCAAAGCCAAAGCTGTTTGACATTACGGTCTTCAGTTCAACATCACGCTTCTCAGTCACGATGTCCAAACCTTCAGCGGCTGGGTCCAGGTTATCAATGTTAATGCTTGGTGCCACAAAACCGTGCTCCAGCATCAGCGTAGAGTAAATCGCTTCGTGTACGCCCGCTGCGCCCAGTGCGTGACCTGTCATCGCTTTCGTCGCAGAGATCGCTGGGCTGTTTTCGCCGAACAATTCCTGAATCGCACCTAACTCTTTCACATCACCTACTGGCGTTGATGTACCGTGTGTGTTGATGTAATCCACTGGCGCGTCCAAATCTTGCATCGCCATCTTCATACAACGTACTGCACCTTCACCAGAAGGCGCCACCATGTCGTAACCGTCTGAGGTTGCGCCGTAGCCGACAACTTCACCGTAGATCTTCGCACCACGTGCTAGAGCGTGTTCAAGCTCTTCGATAACCAGCATACCGCCGCCACCAGAGATCACGAAACCGTCACGGTCTGCATCGTAAGTACGGGACGCTTTGCTTGGATCGTCGTTGTACTTGGTTGACAACGCGCCCATCGCATCGAACATCATGGTCAGTGACCAGTCCAACTCTTCACCGCCACCCGCAAACACGACATCTTGTTTGCCCAGTTGGATCAGCTCAACGGCGTGACCGATACAGTGTGCAGAAGTCGCACATGCCGAACTCATGGTGTAGTTCACGCCACGGATCTTAAATGGGGTCGCCAAACACGCTGAAACGGTGGATGACATTGTACGTGGTACCATATAAGGACCCACGCGTTTTACGCCTTTTTCGCGCAGAATATCGACCGCAGCCACTTGGTTTAGCGAGGAGGCGCCGCCTGAACCCGCCACCAAACCGGTGCGCTCGTTAGAAACTTGTTCGTCTGTCAGACCAGAATCGGCAATTGCCTGCTCCATAGACAGGTATGCAAATGCGGCAGCATCCCCCATGAAACGCATTTTCTTACGATCAATGTGCTCTGACGGGTTCAGTTTCAAATCGCCCCAAACATTGCTGCGCAGTTTCATTTCTGCGAACTGTTCAGAGAAAGAAATACCTGACTTACCTTCCTTCAATGACGCCAGCACTTCTTTAACGTTGTTACCAATGCTGGATACAATACCCATGCCTGTGATTACGGCTCGTTTCATGATGAATTCCTACTGTCATTTAACGCTGATGATAATAACGGGTTTGTCTGGCAAAAGTGGTCAGCTTTCCTTTTGATCGGGTACAATCGCCTATCATTTCACTCAAATTGTGCATTATTACTACGTAGCGCACAGTCTCTGCCCGCTACCTTGATTGAAATGCACCCTGTTATCGCAACTTATGAGGTTTCTCCCTTGCCAGATTCCGTAAAACACCCTGACACGCTCACTTCGACCACTCGCATCGCCAATGCGGTACTGGACTGGAATGAGTCAGGCACGCCTGTCTCCAATGACTTTGATGATGTCTACTTCTCAAATGCCAATGGTCTGGAAGAAACCCGCTACGTGTTCCTACAACAAAACCAGCTGCCAACCCGCTGGGAAACCTTTGACCGCCGCCGCTTTGTGATTGCCGAAACCGGCTTTGGCACCGGTCTGAACTTCCTCGCGGTGTGGCAATGGTTTAAAGCCTTCCGTGACGCTAACCCGGACGCGACGACCCAAGAGCTGCATTTCATCAGCTTTGAAAAATTCCCGGTCACCAAAGCCGATCTTATCAAAGCCCATGAGTCATGGCCTGAGCTGGCCGATGTGGCTGAGCAACTGCATGTTCACTACCCACCCGCTGTGGCAGATTGTCATCGCCTGGTACTGGAAGACGGCATGATCACGCTGGATCTGTGGTTTGGTGATATTCAGGACTGTATGCCTCAAGTATGGACCGATGAGCAAGGTATCGTCGATGCGTGGTTCCTCGATGGCTTTGCGCCAAGTAAAAACCCGGAAATGTGGAGCCAGAGCCTGTTTGATGGCATGGCTAAACTGGCGCGCACAGACTGTACCGTGGCAACCTTTACCGCAGCCGGTTTTGTCCGTCGCGGCCTGATGGATGCCGGCTTTACCATGCGCAAAGCCAAAGGATTCGGCAAAAAACGTGAAATGCTGGCCGGCCACATTGCTGAGCGTCAATACGGCAGCAACGTCAAACCGTGGTACACCCGTCTTGCCGCTAACATTGATTCTGTCGCCATCATCGGCGGTGGCGTCGGCTCTGCCACTACCGCGCTGGCACTGGCTCGCCGTGGCATTCGCACCACTCTTTACTGCGCGGATGCTCTACCTGCCGAAGGCGCATCCGGTAACCGCCAAGGCGCGGTCTACCCGCTGCTTAATGGGGCCAACGATGCCCTATCGCGCTTCTTTGCGCCCGCGTTTGTGTTTGCCCGTCAGTTTGTCGACCAAGCCGCCGCCAACAATGAAAAAGCCGGCACGACCTTTGATTATGACTGGTGTGGTGTCACACAGTTAGCGTGGGATGACAACGCCGCGAAAAAGCTCGGCAATATGCTGGATGGCGGTTTTCCAGACGCATTGATCCGCAGCCTGAACGTGGAAGAGACCGAGCAGGTCACAGGGGTCGAAACCGGCTTTCACAGCGTGAACTATCCACTGGGCGGCTGGTTATGTCCACAAGCCCTGACGCGCGCCTTGATCCAACAAGCACAACAAACAGGCATGCTGACGCTGCACACTGAGTGTGAAATTAAGCAAATCACACAAGACGCCGATCAGCAATGGCAACTGACTGACCAACATGGCCGGCACACCGTTCATTCTGCTGTCGTCGTGGCAAACGGTCACCGCTTTGCTGAACTGACACAGACCCAAGCGATCCCGGCCTATTCCGTGCGCGGCCAAGTGAGCCATATCCCGACCAATGCGGCGCTGAGCCAACTAAACACCGTGTTGTGTTACGACGGCTACCTGACACCGGTTAACGCCACAGGCGACAGCCACTGCATTGGCGCCAGCTACCGACGTGGCAGCACAGATTTAACCTTCAGCAATGAAGAGCATGCAGACAACCAGCAGCGCCTGATCAACTGCCTGCCAGACATTGCATGGCCAACCACGCTGGACTTCTCCGACAACAACGCCCGTGTTGGCGTGCGCTGTGCCAGCCGCGATCACCTGCCGTTTGTCGGGGATGTATGTGACTTCGACACGCTGCTTGAGCAATACGCCGACCTGAAAGAGAACCAAGACAGCGCACAACAGGTTCCGGTGTACCCAAACCTGTTTGCCATGATCGGTTTAGGATCGCGCGGTCTAAGCTCCGCCCCGTTACTGGGTGAAGTCCTGGCCTCTCAAATTTGTGGCGACCCATTACCCCTGCCAAATAGCGTACTGGAAGCTTTGCATCCGGGCCGTATGTGGGTGAGAAAGTTGGTGAAGGGGAAGAAGATCCAGTAAAAAGCAGTTTGCGAGGGACGAGTCAGCGAGTATCAAAGAAAAGCAGGAAAGATCGGGATTAAAAGCGGTCCTTGGCCCTAAGGTCCTATGGAAAAGCAAGTGTGATCGCGCTTGCTTTTTTCATGTAGGGGAGGAATTCTACCTGCAGGTCCACTGAACCCTTTTGATTTTGCTCTCACTCAGCGCGAAGCATGCCCGTCCCTAGAAACTCGTCCCTTTTATTGTAGTGGTCAACGAAAATTGGCCACTGTTTTAGAGCAATTCCAGAATAACCGTTATGACTCATTTGGCGTCAATCCACCATTGTAGTCATGTGGTCTGGTATCACTGTAATAGCCGATTATGTAATCGATAATCAACTGCTTTGCTTGTTGCAAACAACGGTAGCCTGTTGCCGGGATCCATTCCCGGCTTCAATGATCTGAAGAATCTTTCCATTGGGCTATTATCCCAACAATTTCCCCTACGACTCATGCTTTGGGTCATCTGACATCGCCAAAGACACTGCCTAAATTGTAGGCTTGTATAGTGGCTGCCTTGATCAGAATGAAACATGATTCCTTCCGGTCTGCCTCGGCTCTCGTATGCCATCATTAGAGCTTTACTCGTTAGCCTACTATCCGGTGATAGTGACATGGCCCAACCAACCGGTTTCCTAGCAAATAAGTCCAAAACAACGGCTAAATAAGCCCAACGAGAACCGGTCCAAACGTAGGTAACATCACCACACCAAACCTGATTCGGCTCCGTCACCGCAAACTGGCGATTAAGTAAGTTAGGAATATCAGGACGTTCCTTGTTTGCCGCTTTGTAGCGATGCTGAGGAAGCTGACAGCTTACTAAACCAAGCTATTTCATGTACTTACCAGCGAGATGACGACTAAGCTTGTGCCCCCGATTCGTTGCGATTTGAGCAATCGTTCGGGCTCCTGCTGATTGGTTGCTTTCACGATAGATCGACTTGATCTCGCATTCCAATTTCAGTTGTTCAGGCTTGATAGCAGTATCTCGGTTAGCCCAACTTCTGTAGCTACTGCGATGAACTCTGAAAAGGCGGCATAGATAGCTCACTGCATAGCTCTGCTTGAGTTTCTCGATTAACGAGAATTGTTCAGGGAGTCGGACATCAAGAGAGCGGTAGCCTTTTTTAGTACTTCCTTGTCCATCTTGAGCTGTTCGATCTCCTTTTTGAGTTTGGCTATCTCTCTTTGCTCATCAGTGATGGGTTGAGCTTGAACGGGTTTACCATCCTGCTCGAGTTGAACCTGACGAACCCACTTACCAAGAGTGGAAAAACCAATCCCAAGGGCTTCTGCAACATCAGCAACTGAGCGTCCCTGAGTAATAACCATCTGAACACCTTCTAGTTTGAACTCGGCGCTAAAGCGGCGTCGTGAATTATTTATCATTTTTTCACCTGTAGTAATGCGAGGTGATCATATCACCTCTTATCAGGTGGCCAAATTCAATGTACCACTACATATCCATTAGAACCTCAGGGCCATAGACCCGCCTCTGCTCTTCCGCTCTACTCGGAACTAGGATCTCGAAACTCGTCCCTGCTATTCCCTACTCCACCGCCACTGTCACGGGTGGCGCTGGATCATCACCGCCGCCACTGTCTGACACGGCAACCCCAATCACAACCGCAGCGACACCGACGGCTACTACTGTTGCCGTGATACCCCCCGCAGAAGCAGCCAAGGCGCTATTGATACCGGCAGCACTGCCCGTCTGTTCTGTTGCTGATTTTGCGGTTGTCGCGGTGCTATTGGCCGTAGAGGTATTGCTTGATGTGGTTTGTGCACTGCTTTGTGCTGTCGATGTGGCGCTTTGGTTCGCTTGACGGGTGGCAGGCTCTGACGCACAGGCAGACAAACTCATCCCCATCAACGCCAATGCTATTACGGATTGTTTCATCATCACTCCCCCAAACTTACAGCAGTATCTTTATTGATATGATTGTAAGTATAGATGCGAACATCAAATATGTTAGCAAAATCACACTGCATCGAAGACAACATACAATTGTTTCACCACCTTACCGAAAAACAAGAATATAACTTAAAAATCAATCAGATAAGAACATTAACCACACAACATTGATGGATTGCATCACATAAAAGGAAGGTACAGAGGAATGTATGTTCAAAAAAAAACAATCTCATTAAAACAAAATGGACGAAAATCAAATTGATAAGAAAATATATGAAATAAATATATTCATTAATTTGCTATCACTCGAAAAAAGAAACAAAAAACGATGATAGATTTGCCAATAAAAAATAAAAAACAATCTATTTATACCTAAATCAACGCCATTTTCCCCCTTATTATCCATTGTGTTATTAATAGCCTCATAGCAAACCACTCAGTAATCTCCCCCTGACTTCTCTCTGCATAATTTTTGTGTAAAATAACTCATCGATAGTTTTGATATTAAATACAAAACTATCATTATACTTAATTCACATTCACAGAAAGTCTATTCGTATTATTGCAATACGAGATTGCTAATATTGTTGGTAAATAAACCTTCAAACAAAAAAATCAATAACTTATGGATATTGGGGCTGTCACCCAAGGGCGGTAGCATGGCTTTTTGTTTATCATCAATGACATAGCAATATCACATATTCAAACACTGATGCCTCGTACTATTTCGCCCCTTAACCTAATAGAAAGTTGAACATTATGAACTTCAATAAAAAACCACTCTTGATATCCATCATATCTGTACTCCTTGCTGGCTGTACTGTACCTGGTTCACATCTAAGTGTTGATAATGAAAATGCTACCGTTAAGGGCGATACAACCACTAATGAGACATCTAACAAAATTAACGTTTATCCGTTAACGGCCCAAGCAGTCAATAAATTCAAATCTCCTGCTGTCATTTCAAAAAGCAATCCCGCTTTAGATGCTGAATTATCTCGATATCAATACCGTATTGGCCCAGGGGATATTTTGAATATTACCATTTGGGATCATCCGGAATTAACCATTCCAGCCGGTTCATACAGAAGTTCAGAAGAAGCCGGTAACTGGGTACATGCCGATGGCAGTATTTTCTACCCTTATATCGGATTGGTGTATGTCAAAGGAAAAACCGTTTCTGAAGTCCGCCATATTATTGCGAAGCGTCTCGCAGCCTATATTGAAAGCCCACAAGTCGACGTCAGTGTCGCCGCGTTCCGATCGCAAAAAACGTATATTACAGGTGAGATTAACAAACCGGGACAACAACCCATCACCAATGTTCCCCTCACTCTATTGGACGCCATTAACTTAGCCGGAGGCTTAGGCAACGAAGCGGATTGGCGCAACGTCACACTAACCCGTAACGGCAAAGAAGAAACACTTTCTCTTTACGCACTGATGCAACGAGGCGATTTAACCCAAAATCGTCTGTTACGCTCTGGTGATATTGTTCACGTACCACGTAATGATGCGCAAAAAGTCTTTGTAATGGGAGAAGTCAATGAGCCCAAACTGTTGAAGATTGACCGTGCCGGGATGAGCTTAACCGAAGCCCTCAGCAATGTCGGCGGCATTAATGAACTATCTGCTGATGCGACTGGTGTCTTTGTGATCAGAAGTACCGGTGATGATCCTATCGCCAATGCCAGCCACATCATTGCCGATGTATATCAACTCAATATCAAGGATGCCTCTGCGCTGGTCATTGGCACAGAGTTTGAGTTACAGCCTTATGACATTGTCTATGTCACCGCCGCCCCGATTACCCGTTGGAACCGTGTCGTTACCCAGCTACTCCCAACCATCAGCGGCTTCAATGAACTCACCGAAGGTGTACTTCGTGTAAGAGACTGGTAATCGGCTTACCCATCATTCACAACCTATGGCACAAACCTCACCTTTTCTCCACATGCATGTTTGGAATGGATAATGAGCATCACGCAAAATACAACCGTTAAACCCGTGGAATCCGATGAAATTGATATCGGAAAATTGTTTGGTATTCTCATCGATAGTCGCTGGAGCATCATCTTTATTACCGCTCTATTTGCGCTCTGTGGCATTGCCTACGCACTATTGTCGACGCCTGTATATAAGGCGGATGCGCTTATCCAAGTTGAACAAAAAAGCTCAGGCATGACAGCCTTAGGAGATATGGGGGAGTTGTTTGCCAGTGAGTCATCTGCGACCACGGAAATTGAAATTATTCGTTCACGTATGATTCTGGGCAAAACAGTAGAAGAGTTGAACCTGACGACCTTTGTGATCCCAGAATACACGCCCGTTATTGGCAAAGGGCTCGCACGTCTGAAAAAACAAAGCATTCATGTTTCCATCCCTCGCTTTGAAATTCCAGACAATACCGCTGAACCCACTTTTACCCTTGTCATCAATGATGCAAAAGCCGGGACCTACACATTACTGGATCAACAAGAGCAACCTATTTTAGACGGCGTGACCGGTGAATTAACAAAAGCGAAAGACTTTACCCTGTTAATCACATCCATTCAGGCAATCGATGGTAGCCGTTTTACCATTCAAAAACATAAACCCTTAGATGCAATTCAGACATTACAACAAAACCTGTCGATTGCGGAACGCGGTAAACAAACCGGTATCTTGAAACTGTCTTACACAGGTGAAGATCGACAAGCGATAGAAGCAATATTGAATGACATTAGCCATAACTACTTCATGCAAAATGTCGCACGCAATTCCGCAGAAGCAGAAAACAGCCTGACGTTCTTACGTACTCACCTACCCGACATTAAAACAGAACTGACTAAATCTGAAGATTTGCTCAATCAATTCCGCCAGCAAAATGAATCTATCGACTTAGGGTTAGAAGCTAAATCCACCCTCGATGTCATGGTGAATATTGAAGCACAACTCAATGAACTGACGTTTAAAGAAAGTGAAATCTCGCAGCGCTTTACCAAAGAACACCCCACCTATGTGGCCCTGTTGGACAAACGCCGCACGCTAATGAGTGAGCGGGATCGCTTAAACAAACAAATTCAAAAACTGCCGAAAACCCAACGCGAAGTATTGCGCCTGACTCGCGATGTGGAAGTGAACCAACAAATTTACGTACAATTACTGAACAAAGTTCAAGAGCTCAATATTGTGAAAGCCAGCACCGTCGGCAATGTGCGTATTCTGGATACGGCACAGTCTTACAGTATTGCGGTAAAACCCAAGAAATCACTGATCGTTATTCTTGCTACCGTACTCGGTAGCATGTTCGCTATCGCCATCACATTCATCCGCAATGCTTTCCAGCGGGGTGTAGAAAGCCCAGATCAAATCGAAGCGCTAGGGCTGCCAGTATATGCGAGTATTCCTATGTCTGACTGGCAGGCAGAGCTTGAGAAAAAACAGCGCAGGAATAAAGCCATAAAGATAGAAGATCGATTACTGGCTTTGTCTAACCCAGCCGATCTCTCGGTCGAGGCGCTTCGCAGCCTACGAACCAGCCTGCACTTTGCCATGATGGAAGCGAAAAACAATATTCTAATGATTTCTGGTCCCAGCCCTGGCATCGGTAAATCTTTTGTCTCTGCCAATATGGCTGCCGTTATTGCCAAATCAGACCAACGGGTATTGCTGATTGATGCCGACATGCGAAAAGGCCGGATGGAAGTACAAATGAACTTGGATGCAAAACCCGGCCTGTCTACCTATTTAAGTGGGCAAATTGGCCTGAAAGAAATCATTAAACAACCAGGCATTGAAGGGCTGGACTTTATAAGTCGAGGCATCGTGCCCCCTAACCCGTCAGAACTACTAATGCACCCACGGTTTAAGGCCTTATTAGAATGGGCGTCAGAAAATTATGACATTGTCGTCATCGATACACCGCCAATTCTAGCTGTCACCGATGCCGCTATTGTGGGCTCGCATGCAGGTACGTCCCTACTTGTAGGCCGCTTTGGACAAAGTGCATTAAAAGAAATTGAAATCACCAAGCAACGTTTTGAACAAAATGGTGTTCAGGTAAAAGGCTTTATTTTGAATGCCGTAGTCCGCAAAGCCAGTAACTATTATGGTGGTAACTATGGTTATTACAACTATAGCTACACCTCCAGCAGTTAACCATTCAGCTTAAATACTTCTACTTTAGTTTTCTTATGCCCCACTACGTTAATGAATTAGTGCGGCATTTTATGGTTATCACCACATTGCCCATACATAAAGATATGGCACCAAACCGATAAAGTTAACGGAATACAATCATGGATAGGAAACGTATATTAACCGTCTTTGGCACACGCCCTGAAGCCATTAAAATGGCCCCTCTTGTACATGCGCTATCAAACGATAGCCGCTTTGAATCAAAAGTATGTGTCACAGCACAGCACCGTGAAATGCTTGATCAGGTGCTCGAACTCTTCTCTATCACTCCTGATTTTGATCTCAACTTAATGAAAGCAGGGCAAACACTCAACGATGTTACTGCTCGCATTATTCTTGAATTAAAACCTGTTTTAGATGAATTTAAACCGGATATTGTGGCGGTACATGGAGATACAGCCACTACATTTGCAGCAAGCTTAGCATCCTACTACGAGCAAATTGCCGTTTGTCATGTTGAAGCGGGTCTTCGAACAGGCAATATTTATTCACCTTGGCCGGAAGAAGCCAACCGAAAGTTAACAGGGGCTTTAACACAGTATCACTGCGCACCCACTGAAACCTCTAAAGATAATTTAATCCAAGAGAACTACGATCCTGAAGCAATTACCGTGACAGGTAATACTGTTATCGATGCTCTTTTAATGGTGAAAAACAAAATCGATACTGATTCTGATCTTAATGCGACTCTCGAAGCGCAATTTCCCTTTCTAGATAATAACAAGAAACTTATCCTCGTTACGGGGCACCGACGTGAAAGCTTTGGCGGTGGTTTTGAGCGAATCTGTCAGGCACTGGCAAAAACCGCCAATCAACACCCTGATGTACAAATTCTCTACCCTATGCACCTTAATCCCAATGTGCGAGAACCCGTAAATCGTATTTTAGCCGGCATCGATAATATTCATCTCATCGAACCTCAACAATATCTACCGTTCATTTATCTTATGACTCGTGCGCATATTATTTTAACAGACTCAGGTGGTATTCAAGAAGAGGCTCCATCACTGGGCAAACCCGTATTGGTTATGCGCGATACAACAGAACGGCCAGAAGCTGTCGCAGCAGGTACTGTAAAATTAGTCGGGACAGATATAGAGAGAATTGTTTCGAATCTAAATGAACTGCTCACCAGCAATGAATCTTATCAAGCAATGAGCTATGCCCATAACCCCTATGGGGACGGTAAAGCTTGTGAACGTATCCTTAATGCATTAGCAAAATAAACATTTCAAATTTACACAAAGGAAAAGACATGTCATTTGAAACGGTTTCCATTATTGGCCTTGGTTATATTGGCTTGCCAACAGCCGCCATGTTTGCATCACGTAAGAAACAAGTGATCGGTGTTGATGTCAGCCAGCATGCAGTTGATACCATCAACCAAGGAAAAATTCATATCGTTGAGCCAGAGCTGGATATGATTGTCAGTGCCGCCGTGAGTGAAGGCTACTTGAAAGCCGTCACAACCCCAGAACAAGCTGATGCGTTCTTAATCGCTGTGCCGACACCATTCTTACCATGTGCTGAAGGGGAAGTACCAGAGCCTGATTTGTCTTATATTGAAGCAGCAAGTAAAGCCATTGCCCCCGTACTCAAAAAGGGCGACTTGGTAATTTTAGAATCTACGTCACCGGTTGGAGCAACGGAACAAATGTCAGCATGGTTAGCTGAAGTAAGACCTGATCTCCGCTTCCCGCAAGATGCTGGCGAAAATACTGACATTAACATTGCCCACTGTCCTGAGCGTGTATTACCAGGGCATGTTGTCCGTGAATTAGTCGAGAATGATCGCGTTATTGGAGGGATGACACCACGCTGTTCGGAGCGATCTATTGAGCTGTATAAAACATTCGTACAAGGCGACTGTGTAGTAACGAATGCCCGTACCGCTGAAATGGCCAAACTCACAGAAAACAGTTCACGCGATGTGCAAATTGCTTTTGCCAACGAACTGTCTATCATTTGTGACAAACTCGACATTAATGTATGGGAATTGATTGCCCTTGCAAATCGCCACCCTCGCGTCAATATTCTACAACCTGGACCGGGTGTCGGTGGCCACTGTATTGCCGTTGACCCCTGGTTCATCGTTTCGAAGACACCAGAAGAAGCGCAAATGATCCACACCGCACGTAAAGTGAATGACGGCAAACCACAATGGGTACTTAATAAAGTTAAAATGGCTGTCGCGGATTTCTTGCAAGCACACCCAGAAAAAACAGCCCGAGAAATTACTATTGCATGTTATGGACTCGCCTTTAAACCAGACATTGATGACTTACGCGAAAGCCCAGCGATGCTCATTACCCAAAAAATCGAAGAGTTCCACAATGGACGAGTGATAGCAGTAGAGCCAAATATTGAAGTCTTACCGGCCAAACTCAACCATGTGGAGTTGGTCGACTATAATATGGCCGCTGTAGAAGCAGACATTCAAGTGATGCTGGTTGATCACAAAGAATTCAAAGAAGCGTCTGTCCAAACTGGTATCATTATTGATACTAAGGGTATTTGGTAACTTTAGGTGGGTGCATTAGCACCCACTTTCAATTATGGTAAGTTATGGAATCTATACTAATTATAACGAATATAGTAATTTTATATGCTGCATTATATTCAACAGTGAAAAACAAAAAGTTTTATGACATATCAAACATATACTTCTATTCATTGTCAGTTTTTATCGTATTCCCACTTTTTTATATAAATTTATTACACAAAGAAAATAACTATTATTTTATATATAGCAACTGGCTTGATTATACAAACTTAGTCTGCTTGGTGATATTATTAACATCTCTAATATCAAACATTTTATTTGACAAAATAAACACGCCAAAAGTAGATTGGAAAATAAGTAAAAACGTAATGTTTACTATATTAGCCTTCCTTGCCATTAGTTACGCATCAAAATTCCAATTATTCATTTCAGGTTCACTAATAATTGAAGATAAATATGCTGAGGTACAAAATATATCGTCTTCAGTTAAATATTTTTCAAATTTTGACATTGCTCTATTTCCAATAGTTGCAGCTCTATTTTTTGACAAAAAAGAAAACAACATTACAATAAAGGCAATATTTTGGGTCACACTATCAATAATGATAATCTATGCTGTGATTCAAGGTAGAAGATTTGGGATAATTTACCCACTTTTAATCACCTTTATAATCCACTCTATTTACAATGGGATAAAAACAAAAAAAACCATACTTTTCATATCTTTATCCGCAAGCGTTTTCTTCTCAATGACTGCAATAAGATTATCTCAAGCACAAGCTGTTGTTGAGACGGGTGAAAGCATATCTGTAATGAGTGCCATTAAAAATATCGATGATGATATATTAGATAACTTAACCCAATCACTAATTAGCCGAATCGGTAATCCATACATAATGCTCAATCATGTATCGTATCATAAAAATGAACTTTATAGAGAACCATTTTACAATGTCGCTACTCATGCAATGACATCTGTAGTACCTCGCATTTTTTATCCAGAAAAAAAACCAATATCAATTGGAAATGAGTTTGGTAAAGAAATAGGTGTAATCTCAATAAATAACCACATCACAAAGATAAACCCTGGTTGGCCAGCAGAAGTGTCCTACTCATACGGGTTAATTGGAGTTTCATTATTTTTCTTTTTTACGATAGGAATGATTAAACTAGCTTATCAATATTTCAACGTAAATAATCACATTGGAATCATCGTATATGCAAGTTTATTTACGTTTGTATTCTCAGGATTTCAAATGGAATTTGCTTTTGCATTCAACACATTAATAAAAACAATTTTTGTGTTATTTGTAATTTGTTTTATACATAAAAGAGAATCATGAATTGTTTATTTTACTAAAAAAAATTCTTGCTGCAGATTTTTTATCCAAAATTCTTCAGGTTATATTGACACTGTTGATAATAAGGATATTCAGCAAGGATAACTATGCCAATTACTCAGTAATTTTAGCATGGGCATCAATAATCATAGGATTAACATCTGGCTTTAATGTTTCATTGCTTAGAATTACCGCATCAGGAAAAAATAAAGATAATGAAAACATCTACCTACTATTATTTACTTCACTTTTTTTAGTTGCCGTGATTATTGGTTCATTGGTTATAAATCATTTTTATGGAATTAATGCGAGTTTACTCGTAATACTTACATCTTCTCTTGGTGGGATACAGTTATTAGCGGCTTACTATCAAGCACAAGAAAAAATAAAAAAGTATGCATTGATAAATTCACTGAGATCACTAATACCTCTTTTAACTGTTTTTTTTCTTATGGTTGCATCGTTATCTGTATCATACGAAGATGTAATCTACTTATTCCTTGCTGCATATATATCTTCAATAAGTATTTATATCGCAAACGAAAAAAAGCCTTTCAACTTAAATCTCATTAACTTAAAAAATATAAGATCAATCTTTAGAGAAAACTTACTCTTACTCGCATACTACAGTATAATCGCAGTTTACACACAATATGACTTGATATTTCTAAGTCAAGAATTCAGTAATGACGATATATCAAATTTTGCCGTACTGCAAAGATTATATCTTCTAACAATCATTTTATTGCCATCTGTTGTTTCAACGCTAAGGATATATACAGCGAAAGATACTACCTCTGAAAACCTTAGAGCATTAATAGTAACGGTATTAAAAAAATCTATCTTTCTAGGTTTTTTTATTTGCCTATTAATTGTATTTCTTTATCCAATGTCTATATTCATTGTAGGAGAACAATATTCAGATGCTGTGGAATTTCTTCCTCTCTTTGCTTTTGCAACTTTTTTCTCATATGTTGGCTGTATATTCACTCCAATATTTATATCAAAAGAGCTTTATAAACAATTAATTATATCGGGTATAGCGTCAGTATCTTTCAAATTGCTAATTTATGATGTATTTGCATCAGATTTAAATAGCTTTATCTGGTGCTTTATATTCTCCGTGGTTTTTTATAACATCTTTGGCCTCTCTTTAATGTACACATCTCAACAGAGTAAATAATGAAAGTATTAATGATAGCATACTATACACCTCCTTTCGCAGGTGTTGGACAGTTTAGGATAAACAAGTTTATTAAGTATATTTCTAATTCAGAAGAAATTAGTAAATTAACTGTTATTAGTGTATCCAATGAAGCGTATACTGATATTTGCAACAATGAAATACACATTGCAAAGAATGTTTATGTATATAAGACAGCATATTCTAAACTACTTGGTAATATTTTCAATGAGGAAGGGTTGATATGGGCCCCATATCTAGTGCCCAAGCTAATAAAAGAATTGAAAAATGAAGATTATGATTCAATCTATATTAATGGAAATCCATTTTTCCATATACCCATATGTATAGTGATATGTAAAATATTTAAAGTAAAAGTAATTGTTGACTATAGAGATCCATGGTTGTTATCTCCATATAGAAGCATGTCAACTCTAAAAAGAGTTATAATATCATTTCTTGAAAATTTCGTTGTGAAAAATTGCAGGTATCTAATAAATGTAACAAAACAAGCAACGGATATTCACGTTAATCATTATAGTAAAGTTGATCGTGATAAATTCATAACCATCGAAAATGGATTTGATATTGATGATTTCCATCAAGTTGCAACGAACAAAACAGGAGCATTAGATATTGTCAATATCGTAGGAAACAGACAGATAATTGTTTATTCTGGAAAGTTCTCTGACTTCAGAAACCCTAAAAATTTTCTTAATGCTTTAAGAGCGCATACTGATAAATATTTCTTCCTTCATATTGGTGGTGAAGAAAGACATATAACTGATCAAATAAAAGAACTCCATTTAGAAGATTCATATTTTTGCACAGGATATTTAGCATACAGTGAAGCAATATCTATAATGAAGAAATCTCACTTTGGATTAATTATAAGTGGAGGGCATCCCTATGAACCAACTACAAAGGTATTTGATTATATTGCATTAAATCTTAAAAAAATTGTAATTACAGATAATAATGATCATGGCTTCCTTTATGACACATTAAATAATGACGGAGCTAGCTTTATATGTAAAAACAATATTCCTGATATTCATAATGCATTATCTAACATACACAATTTAAAGCAACAAAATCAATCACTTTACTCTCGATTCAACAGGCAAAAACAAGCAGAGTCCCTTCTGAGTTTTTTAAAATGAAAAAAATATTAATATTAACCAATATGGGCCCATTTACAGGTAATGAATACTCAGGTCAATTCGTTATTGATCAATATAATTCAATGAGGTCTATAAATAACAATTCTATTGAACTTCTACTCATGTCACCAAATGGTAATGGGCCATTGTTTTCAATTTGCAAATATTTTATTTTCCTCTGTAAGTTCATAGTCACCTCAATAAGAAGACATACTTTCGATATCATACATGTGCATTATTATTATCCAACAATAATCCTTGCTGTTATTTATCGATTATTTGTAAACAGACACGTTAAAATCATTGTTACGTTTCATGGTTCCGATGTGTATAAATACAAACATCCTCCATTTCTTTATAGATACCTATTTAAATTTGTCAATCATTCAATATTTGTATCTAAACACTTAGTAGACAATATTAAAATTCCAATCGACAAAAACAAACACTCAACATTATCAGTTGGCGCGAAATATCTTGAACCAAATATTGGTGATGATATCTTTGATTTTTCATTTATTGGCACAATTGATGACAATAAAAAAATAATAGAATTCATTAACATAGCAAACAATTATAACAAAAAGCAACTTAATATAGTTATTGCGGGCTATTGCATTCGTGAAAAAGAGTTTAAAAAAGCCATAGAAGAATCAATTCACAAAATTAAATTTTTAGGTACCGTAAACAAACAGAAAGTTTTTGATATTTTTAATCAATCTAGGTTTTCATTAAATTTGTCAACTTACGAATCTTTTGGGCTTTCAATAACAGAGTCAATGCTTGTTGGCACCCCTGTTGTTGCAACAAATACTGATGGCAGCACAGAGCAAATAATTGACAATGAAAATGGATATATAATCAACTTTAACGATAGAGAAATTCTTCAAGTGTTAGATTTAACATCAACAATCACAAATGAAAAATATAGTGAGCTCTCTTATAACGCTAAAAAGTCTAGTGAGAAATTTCTACTCTCGGAAGTTATAGAACAACTCGAAAATTTATACGATGGTGTATGCAATGAATAATACAATACCAAGTAAACATTCCATTAATGACCTACCCATAACATGCTTCAATGAAATCAATCAGGTAGTGAGTTATATTTCCAATAATTACATCACCCCTCAAAAACCAGGTTCTGCAATTGCTATAAATCCTGAAAAAATAGTCACTAGTTATCAAGATACCCAAACCAAGGATATGCTTGGCAAAGCATCTTTCCTTTACCCGGATGGTATTGGTGTTGTGAAACTATTACAAAAGAAAACAGGTTATAACATATCCCGTATTCCTGGATGTGAACTGTGGGAGCACCTAATGCGGTATGCAGGACAAAATAACACTCCTGTTTTCTTGTTAGGCGCAACAAATAGCGTTGTAAATCAAACTGTCAATAAATTAAAAGATGAGTTGAATTTAAATATTTCTGATTTTCATGATGGATATTTCACCGATGAAGATGAAATGGTTGAACGAATCCGACAATCTGGTGCAAAAATAGTCACAGTAGCTCTCGGTTCACCAAGACAGGAATATTTTATAGAAAAATGCATCAATGCAGATATTAATGCTTTTTTCATGGGTGTTGGCGGTACATACAATGTATATACAGGAAATGTAAAACGAGCTCCTCAATCTTGGTGTAAATTAAATTTAGAATGGTTATACCGACTTCTCTCAGAACCTACACGTATTGGTCGCCAAATTAAGTTACTTAAATTTGTTCAATTAGCTGTACAAAATAAGATCTAAGTCTCTCACTCCACACACTATATTCGCATTAGTCACATTCGACTAAACAATCAATTAAACAAACCAACATTCTAACAATAGTAGGTTGTATGGATATTGCGTACTCTTTTGTATTTCTGTGTTCATTGGGTTCCTTGTTTATATTTCGTAAGGTCGCCAAACGCATAGGGTTAGTTGATAAACCAAATGAAAGAAAGCATCACCAAGGCGTGATCCCACTCGTTGGCGGGATTTCGATCTTTATGACGTTATGTATTTCTTTTCTTATGTTCTTACCGATCAACGATAACTTAACCATGTTCCTAGGCTGCGGCTTTGTATTAGTCGTGATTGGGGCATTAGATGATTACTACGACATCAGCTTTAAGTTTCGCCTCGTGGTTCAAGCGGCGATTTCACTGTTTATGATCCTGCAAGGTGGCCATTCACTGCACAACCTTGGGTACTTGATGGGCAATGAAACCTTGCAATTGTCTCCAATCGTCAGCGGTATCATTACTATTTTAGGGGTCATTGGTGCAATCAATGCCTTTAACATGGTCGATGGTATTGATGGGTTATTGGGCGGTTTAGCTTCTGTCACGTTTGGGGCACTCGGCTTTGTGTTCTATACCAATGGTAATCATCACCTGGCGACATTCTGCTTTCTCTTTGTTACTGCCATGGTGCCTTATATTCTGCTGAATTTAGGGATCCCACTGGGCAGACGCTTTAAAGTGTTCATGGGAGATGCTGGCAGTGTTTTGATTGGCTTTTCGGTCGTTTGGCTATTGATCCGTGGCACACAAGATCAATCCATCATTACCTTTAAACCGGTGACGGCATTGTGGCTGATTGCGATCCCTTTAATGGACATGGCGACCATTATGATCCGGCGTATGCGCAAAGGACAATCCCCTTTCAAACCAGACAGAGAGCACTTGCACCACATCTGTCAGCGGATAGGCCTTTCCCCCACCGTCTCTTTGTTGGTGATTTGTACCTCTGCCACCATCATGGCCGCTATCGGTATTTGGTCTGATCTCAATGGTATCAGTGAAAGCGTCATGTTCATCAGTTTCTTAGCCGTGTTTACTCTTTATTTTTTAGTGATCAGCTACATCTGGCGTATTACCACCTTCATTCACCATATCTTTGGTCAGCCAGCTCGCCCACTGGACAATGCGAAAGACTGCACGGCAGATAATATCAACCTTGAAAAGACACAAACTGAATCAGACAGTTAGTCCTTTAGGTCTTAACAAGACACTCATCGTTACCTTCTAATACATCCACTTAACAGTCGCATTCTTATATGGAGATAATAATGCCCTTTAGCGCAGTGATTTTGGCCGCCGGAAAAGGCACACGCATGCACTCTGACCTACCGAAAGTATTGCATACCCTCGCAGGTAAACCTTTGGTCTCTCACGTTATCAATACCTGCCGGCAGCTCAATGCAACACAACTCCACCTGGTTTATGGACATGGTGGCCATGCCATGAAACACACTTTAGTTGATGAAGATGTCAACTGGGTACTGCAGGAACAACAGTTAGGTACGGGCCATGCCGTTAATCAGGCCTCCCCTTTCTTCTCTGACAGTGAAAAGGTATTGGTTTTGTATGGTGATGTGCCGTTAATTAGTGCCAATACCTTGCAGAATCTGCTTGATGCACAACCTTGTGGCGGCATTGCTCTGCTTACTGTGGAGTTAAGTGATCCAACCGGTTATGGGCGAATTATTCGCAGTAATGGCCCAGTTACCGCGATTGTTGAACAAAAAGATGCAACAGAAACGCAAAAACAAATCAGCGAAGTGAATACAGGCGTACTGGTCGCTGACGGCAAAGATCTAAAACGCTGGCTACGTGCGTTAAAAAATGAAAATGCGCAGGGAGAATATTATTTAACTGATATAATCGCTATCGCCCATGCGGAAGGCCGCACCATTGAAGCGGTGCACCCAGACGATACGATTGAAGTAGAAGGGGTCAATAACCGCAACCAACTCGCCAAACTCGAGCGTGCTTTTCAGGCAAAGCAAGCTGAAAAATTACTCTCTGCTGGCGTGATGCTACGTGATCCCGCCCGCTTTGATTTACGGGGTGAGTTACAACATGGTCGCGATGTTGAAATTGATGTGAATGTGGTGATTGAAGGTATGGTATCACTGGGGGATAAAGTAGTGATTGGGCCTGGCGCGATTTTGAAGAACTGTGATATTGCCGCCAACACCGTGATTGCACCATACAGTGTGATTAGCACATAACGCACGTAAAGGGGCCTGCTGGATACCCTCCAGCAGGTTACAAGCAGCAAATTTAATCGCGCAATATCTTTATTTCGATTCTAGCTCTAATTCAGAGGCGGTATGTGTTTCAATCCCAAACTGTTTGCGGATGAAAGTGACAATACGCCAAATATGACTGATCACAGTAAAGTACACCGCGAACGTGATTAAAAAGCTAATAAACATCACTGTTTCACTGATGCCATTCACGTCAGACCAAATACCAATAGCAGCCATCAGCGCAGCCATACTGCATATCACAATCAATGACATGGTTGGGGATAAGCCAATACGCTGACAAATATGGTGCAGGTGTTCACGGTCTGGCTTAAACGGTGAGTGCCCTTTACGGATACGGCGTATCATAATAGTCGCCATATCTAGCAGCGGAATCGCAATCAACCACAATGCCGTCACTGGCTTAAACGCGTACACATCAGGTTCTTGTGTGCCACGGATCAACATCCATACCACCGAAAAACCAATAAACACACTACCAGCATCCCCCATGAACACCTTAAAGCGGCGTCCGAGAGGAATACCCAAGTTAAGCATGATGTATGGCACCATTGCTGTCACAATCAACAAACAGACCGTCGCGAGATATTCATTGCCGTTAGCAAAGAAAACCAACCCCAGTGCACCGAACGTCACGGAAGCCAATCCCCCCAACAAGCCATCGATACCGTCTACCATATTAAAGGCGTTAATGGCACCAATCACACCCAATACGGTGATCACACCACTCGCTAATGGCGATAACGTGATAACTTCACTCCCCATTAAATAGCCGAGGTTATGCAGGCTATGCCCGCCCACAGTGATCATGACTAATGAAATCACGGCCTGTACCACTAATCGCAGTTTAAAGCTGATATCGTAGTAATCATCCAACGCACCCAGTACGACCAATACAAAGGCACAGCTTAGGTATAGCATTAGGTTGTCTGTCACAGGTAAAAACAACATAAAGCTAATTAGGATGGTCATGAAAATGGCGATCCCGCCCACCAGAGGGATCACGCCTTGATGCAGTTTACGGGCATTGGGCTTATCAACTAAGCCAATGCGTTTCGCCACTTTACGAAAGACGAATAAGCTCACGAATGAGTAGATAAATACGAAAATATACGCTGTCATATTATTAATTCGCTGAGTGAATAGATATTGCAGATACAGCAACTCCCCCACTGTATACACGAGTGAGGGAACATTACTGTGATATAAAGCTAAGATTTAAAAAAAGATATTCGCTAAGGAATAATATGCGACAAGAACAAGGAAATGCACACGTCAGCTAGTTCACCAATTAGCACCGATGATAGAAGTATTGGAGCAATGATTAATTTGTGATATTGCGATTAACTGCGTGATGCCAGGTATTGAGCAAAATCACTACCCAGATCAGGATGGCGTAACGCATATTCCATGAACGCTTTAACGTAACCCAATTTGTCACCACAGTCGTGAGACTTACCGCTCATATGGAACGCTTCCACCGACTCTTCAGCCATCAACATGGCGATGGCATCAGTTAATTGGATTTCGTCCCCCGCTCCCGGAGGTGTCACCGACAGTTTGTCCCAAATGGTAGCAGACAACACATAGCGGCCAACGACGGCCAGGTTAGATGGTGCTTCATCCACCGCCGGTTTTTCTACCATACCAAACATAGCACTGGATTCGCCAATCGCAGGAATATGCTGGCCACAGTCAACCACACCGTATTTAGACACATCCATCATCGGCACAGGTTCAACCATGATTTGGCTTGCGCCAGTCTGCTCGAAACGGCGCATCATCGCAGCCAGGTTTTCCGTCTGCTGATTAGCCGTGAATTCATCCAAAATGACATCCGGCAGAACCACGGCAAATGGTGCGTCACCGACCAACGGTTTGGCGCACAATACAGCATGCCCTAACCCTTTGGCATGGCCTTGACGCACATGCATAATGGTCACGTCTTTCGGGCAAATAGATTGCACTTCATCTAACAGCTGGCGCTTCACACGTTTTTCCAACGTGGCTTCCAACTCGTAAGAGGTATCGAAGTGGTTTTCAATGGCATTTTTAGAAGAGTGTGTGACTAACACAATCTCTTTAATCCCCGCCGCCACACACTCATTCACAATGTATTGAATAAGCGGCTTATCTACCAATGGCAGCATTTCTTTTGGGATCGCTTTAGTTGCAGGCAGCATGCGTGTGCCAAGACCCGCTACGGGGATGACGGCTTTTTTTATATTTTTCATTAATATAAACTCTCATACTCTTTAGCAATAATTTCCCAAGTATATCGTCTATTTGCTATGGACTTCATATTTTGAGCATTTATATACAAGTCACTGTCACTATAAAGAAGCTTGATTAACTCTTGAGGAGACTTAAAATAACTACATTTATTTTCTGTACTATATCTATTGAAATTACAATCATATGCGAATATAGGTTTAGAAAAATGCATGGCTTCTACAAGAGAAGGATTTGTTCCTCCTGCTGAATGCCCATGTATATATGCAAAACAATTTGCTCTATAATCAAATAATGTGGAAAGATCATAGACAGGATCTATGATATCTATATTAGAATACTTGGAATATTTATCTTTTAATCTAATCCCAAATTGAGACTTATCCCAATTCCCTATAAACTTTAATTTTTTATCTGTCTTAGAAAATGCATAAAGGATCATCTCCACATTATTTTCCGGCTCAATTCTACACAAGCCAAAATAATAATCCTGAGGCACCACCCCCGTATTTTTATTCGTCATAACATGATCACCACCATAAGCAATTACACGTGAATTAACATTATATTCACTCCTTACATAATCTGCTATAGCTTGGTTATCAGAAATAACCACATCTGAATACTTGACTGCTAATGCTTCTGAAAACTTCAAGAACTTTCTTGCAAACTTCCCCCATTTATCTCTCTTCCATTCTAACCCATCAATATTAGTTATGATTTTTGATTTAGATAGCAACCGGTAAAATGGCAAAAAAACACATCCTGACACACCTAATATCAACGTCACATCAGGCCCCCTAAATAAAGAACCAACCATTGACAATATATCATATGGTATGCTTTGGATTCCATTCGCATCAAATGGAAGATATATTAACGATGAATTGTTATAGTCTTTCTCTTTATTTTTATAACTCTTAGATGAGCAATAGACCGTATAAGATATATCATCAGAACTATATTTGGTTAAATTTTCAACCAGAGATTCAAAACCGCCATAACAAGCAGGAATGCCCACAGTACCTAACACAGAGACTTTTTTAACCATTCTTTATACTTAACTTAAATTCAATTTAAAAACATATGCCTTTATAAACCAGGCAAACAGAAAAATATAATTTCACTATATAATTGCAAGTTCCAATTACCGATATATACAATTAATAATTTTTAATAACTTTAGATTTTTAGTGACGAAAAATAAAAATATCAACTATTTCCTGAAATCGTGAGTAATAATTTTGACCTAAGGATGCCCCCATGAGTGACTAATTTTTTACCTACTGACTATAACCAGCACTAAATACTGCCTCTAGCACTAATGATGCATCCTTTATATACGATAATACATATCTTGATTGATTCTACTCGAAGCATATTCAGCTCATATGTTTTAGGCAATACAGTTATAATATTTGTATATCTGAAACGCCTCATCACTCATCCTTACATAAAGTATCCAACACATTGACTCTATTATACCCTGTTCTTCTCTAACTGACAGTGTCAAGCTCTATGGAGCTATTGTAGTAACGATAAGTAGTGAATAAGCTTTTTCTATCGCTTAACGGAGTTATCCGCTAGCCAATCATCTCCATTTTGCTCTACAAGGGTTATGACTATATAACTTAAGAAGCCATTACATCATCAATGGTCACTAAGATGCTATTAATAAATGACATGTGAATGGAGGAGATCCAGTCTTCAAGAGTATATAAAGCTCCTATAGATTACGATTTATCACAACGTTTGACTATGAATAAGAATATTTACCGATAGCATCCTAGTGCCTAAGTTCTCATGAAAATGATCGTATACAAGCAACCACGTCATCAACAGGAATATCGTTCAAAATAGAGCGTTGCACTTTAGCCACGCATGATGACTGAAAATAACTTACGAATATCAAACCAACCTTTCGCTCCGGTAATAAGTACACATAACGAACCAAACAAGACTGCAAAGAAGCGATATGCAGCCTTAGCATTTGGTATTAGTCAGTGGTTCTTTGCATTATTCAATTTATCATGGGTTATTCACAGAAAAATTTTTTCATAATTTTGAATAACAAAACTTCACGATCTCACCCTGGTTTTAATATAGTTAATGAAGTTACTTTGGTAACACTTAGAAGAAAACATTTTAGATTTAATCATCGAAGAATTAGAATATGTGTACCATAGATTAAAATCACTTGATAATAGTTTCAGAAAATTAGAAATAGAACTCAACTCACTAGGATCAGAAAGCAATCCACATTTATTATCCACAATCTCAATCGGCCCACCAACATTAGGAGCAATTGGAACACAACCATAATTCATCCCCTCTAAGATTGATAATCCAAAAGTTTCAGTCCACATTCTTGGTATGGATAAGTTAATAATTGCAAAACCTTTACAATATATTTCCTCGATGTTATCAGGCCTGATTTCAATTGTTATATTATTATTTAAAGTAACACCTTCAAAATAATCATCAAACTCATCAATCGTACAATTTAGAATCAATACGAAGTTAAAGTCAGGTAACATACTTGTTAATTCAAGTAGATAATCAATACCCTTATACTTTTTTAAAGACCCAGAAAAAACAATAATCTTTGAATCAAACTTTGACTTAAAATCAATATTCGACGGGATTGAAAAATCACTCCTTAACCCATTATAAATAACATCCATATTAGGGTTCTTGTACTTTTCATTATTTAAGAGATAATTTGACACAAAGATCACATCATCTGATGTTAATTCAACAATCCATCTCAAAAACTTTTTCAAAATAGATGGGGCAACATGAGACTCATGTATATAATATATAACTCTATCAGCAAAAATTTTTGATGCTATTGCACCACCAAATGGCAGCAATGTATTAACAATAACTACATTATTAATGTCATCGCCATTTTTTCTGCAACACAATAACTCTCTTGATACAACAAAAAACAAACAAACTTGAGATAATAAATAATAAATAATTTGAATCCATCTACTCTTAGCTCTCCTATAAAAAAATTCAACCTCATCCAAATTTGCTATATTACTCAAGAAACCATTATTATTGCTTGTATAAAGAACTTTTTTATTTACATTTAAAGAACTATTAGTTGCATCTATAGCGTCACGCAAGACACGAGGACTTCCACTAAAATCATTATATAAGTGGATGAAATGTAAATTCACCTTCATCAATTAATCTCTATTTATAAATAAGTTAATGTTTTTCATATATACTAATACCATGTAAATAATAAAACAGGTGTAATAACCCCATCCCCTTTTTTTTGATATATATAAATTTGCTTTCATCATATTCAAAAAACGGAACTTTTTCGTTTTTACTGATTCAACATTAAATATAGATAAATCATGACTTAAAGATACATCTAATACATATGTAGGGATTTGTTTTTTATTTAAAGAAACAAAGAAATCAGTATCAATCCCATATAAGCTCAAATTCTCATCAAATGAAACTTCTTTTGAAATTATTTTATTACAATTGATAACAATTCCACTTGATATTGCAGTTAAATTATTATGAAAACCACAATGTATAGTTTTAAAATGCTTCCCTTTTACTAATCCAAATTTTGCAGGACTATACATATCACCAATCTGGGATATTATCTTCGGTACTCCTACACAAAACATGTCATTATTTAATAACTTAATCACTTCGTAAATATACTTATCATTAACTTCTGAGTCATCATCTAATATTAACAAGTAATCGTCTCTATAGTTATTTATAAAATCATTATAAATTATACTTAAAGCTTTATTTTCACCAGAAGAGTGATAATGAATATTACGATCGTATATATACAACTTATTAAATTCTGCAATCTCTAAATTTACCGTGTTATCCCAGATATGTAACTCAACATTATCAGAATTGCGATATTTGCTATTTCTAAATGTATTGACTGTATTCGAACTTGTACATTTTTTATTGTACAGAACACATAGTATAACTATTTTTCTCATGGTTTTCTTTTCTTACTTTAACTAAGATCATAATGATAAAATAAAAAACAGGCGTGTTAAGTAAAGATTGAAAAAACAATATAAACAAAAACGAGATCGCCAATAAACAAGGGATTTCAGAGTATTTTATATGGTTAGAACTGTTTAATGTCATTATAATAAATGAAATAGTTAAATATAATAACACTATAAAATACACTCCATATATTCTTATAAGATCGATTATATAAGAATCAGCTCGATTATCTCCCGTAATACCAATACTGAAGAAGCCTTGACCGAATGGATGAGAAATTAATAAATTTAGCGCGTTAGTCCATTGTTCAATTCTTCCCAGTGCAGATCCATCAGATGAAAAATAAGGCAATAGAAGTAAGACCAATAGAAATGATGCTAACAATAATACTACTGTAAGAAAAACATCTATTTTCTTCTTGTATATGGAATAAAACAAATACAAGATAAAGAAAAAAATCAAGCCAATAAAAAATGTTCTAGTTTGTGACATTAGTAACATTAATAATGAAACTAAAATCTTCACAGATGAGTATCGCTCTTTTCTCATTATAAAAAATATTATGAATGAACAAAATCCAGTAACAGCATAAGAGAGTGTACCAACAAAGAAACCATTACATCTAATTACACCATCTCTAAAATGATTAAATGATGCAAATATGTTACCAGAAGATAGTAGTGGCTCATAGAACCATATATCATCCATTTCCTTAACATTAAACACTTCCCATATACCGAAAAAGAAATTCGGTAGTACAACAACAAAAAAAAGCACATTACAAACTTTCTTCATTTCTATATCGGAGCTTTTAATTACAAACAAACTACAAACAAATAAAAATGGGAATATGTAATTCTTACCAATTATTATTGTTTCATTTAAAGACCCATTTGAACTGAATATCCCCCAAAAAACACTTATACTTGAGAATAAAATAACTTTTAAACAGATAGAGTTAATCTTGCAAGAAAAAACATAGAGGAATACATAACAAGTAATAAATAATAAAATGACCTCTTTCCACGAGCTAGATAAAACAATACTATTAATTTCAAAGTAATAAGATAAGTTTATAAAAATAAAGTCGTGATAAAAAATCAATATAACAAAGGTTATAAAAGGAAACCTGAACCGACCATCATTATTATCATTTTCCAAATAATATCCAATTGATAGAACAGACAATAATAATAGCCATATAATAGCATTAGCGTTAATTTTAAACCCCCTTTAATGTTTTTATTGTATAATAAACAAAAGACTTTAAATCATAAAAAGAGCTAGAGTGTAATAAATATTTAACACCATAAATAATGTTAAATTCACCTGATTCGCATAGACCTTTAAATTTATTTTCGAAATACCATTTTTTCCCAAATTTAAATAAATACTTATCAGCTAAACTATTTCTACTTTGCTCTTGAGTTAATGATACTCGCGGTCTATCGACTTCAAAATTTACTGCATAGTCTAACCGTTCAATTTTATAGCCATCACTTATCATTAATGATCTTAGAATTAAATCCCAATCCTCCAAAGAAGACAAATTTTCGTCAAAACCATCTAGTTGATTAAAGAACTCCCTTCTCATCATAAAGCCAATATCTATACCATTACAGTCTAATACATCTGATAGTTTTATAACTCCATATTTCTGGCTATCATCTAACATAACTTTTTGAAAATCATTTACTTCAAATAACCTTCCTGATGATACAAATGAAAGTTTTTCAGATTCATTTTCAATATAGGTAAGCATGTTATTTAAGCGACCAGGTAAGTAGATGTCATCATCATCTAAAAAGCTAATATACTGACCTAACGCATTTTTCACACCAATATTTCTAGCTCCACTAGGCCTGTGAGCCCAACTTTTTACAACTTTAACACATGATAAATGATTAAAGCTTTCTTTTATTTCTTCCGTTTGATCTTTTTTATAATCATCAACAATTATAATTTCAATGTCATCTATATCTTGGCTTAAAATTGAATTAACAGAACGGGATAGAAATTGAGCTCTGTTAAATGTGGGGATTATTACTGATAATTTAATTGACTTCATATTTTTCTCTCGACAATAAAGTCTCGAAGCTTTAATACATAAAATTTAGAATTAGTTAATGATACAACCGATAAAAAGACACCTATATATATAACAAAAAATGCCAGAACCGATGTTATTATTTCACCCCATGAATCGGAAGCCTTATCATTATCAAAGATAAAAGACATCACAAAATGGCTAATTCCAATTATTATAAACATTTCAAATAACATAAATGAAACTTTTTCTACATACTTAATAATGGGAATTTTCAAACAATATTTAAATATAATCACAGGTTTAATAACCATATTAAATATAACGTTTACAATTACAGTTCCAACAACAACACCAGCAATACCATAATGGCCAACTAGAGCTATTGATACAACCAGATTAATAAATACTTCAATTATTGGATTGTATATATCTTTATAATACGCATATTTATATTTAATTAACTCAGTTGGCCATTTAATCACATCAAAAAATAGGTTCACCAATATTAATATGACTATAACTTTTCCCAGAACCATTTTATCATTCAGCCAGTTGATAATAAATGGCGTTGCGAAATAATAAAAGCCTAACGATACAACCCCTGCAACCCAAAACGAAAATTTTGCAAAAACAATCCATAATTCATAGTTTTTCTTATTGTTCTGAATGATTACCAATTGTCCAACAATAGGGTCTACTACTGAATGAAATATTGATACCACTGTAATTACAAGTGACGACAACATCATATAGCTTGAATATGACGCAACAGCAGTCAGTGAAATGTACTTTGCGATTAATATATTATCCGTATTATACTGTATTATATGTGATAACTTATGGAAAAACATCTGACTTGCATCAGCTTTTATTTTCCCATCATAATCATTGCTGTTTTCTGTAATTTCATAATGTTTATCTATTCTTCTTTTAAAAAAAGCAAACTTTATAATATTACTTATAAAGCTAGCGCATAAAAAAAACAAGAACGATTGAAACTTTATTATTAGTATAATCTGAACTGCCTTCTCAATAATTAATGCAATTCCAGTGACAGATTTCACGAAAAACACTTTCTGATCAGCCAAATACAAGATTATATATTTATTCAACAAAAAGGTTATTACAGCGTTACTTACGAATATCATCCAATATATAGATAGCAATAAGTATGACTTGAATTCTACAAGGTAGAATAAAAAAGGAATCGCAAGCACACCTAACACTAGTGTAATGATTGATACATTACGGTAAAACATATCTATTGTATGGTATATTTTTGATATTTCATTATAATCTCTTTTAATAAGAGGTTTATAATAGGCAACAGTTGCAGATGTTGATATACCCAAATCTAGCAAGCTTAAATAAAAAACAAGTTGAGATAGCAATCTAAACAACCCAAGCTCACTATCCCCTATATTGAAAAGAAGATATCTATTTATCAAAAAACTTAAAAATGTAGTCACAACAGTAACGAAAAGTGTAAATATGATATTCCTAGATATATTTTCTTTCATTTAATTTCAACTTAAACACTAGCATTGTTATGTCTAGAGTACATTATAGTTCATATATAACTTAGCAAAACTCTAAAACTATTACCCATTGACTCAGTTATATTATGATATTAACGGTATATCTTCAGGTGACATAATAACACCTTTGAATTCATCATAAGAGTTAGGCAGATGGCCTACATCTAATGCTTGATAGCCTAACTTGAATAAGTCATATGCTAAAACCGTTGCTGTGGGGCCCGCTGCTATCATAAATAATGAGTTTGCTGGGTATTTTTTGCACTCCTCTAATATTGAATCATATTCATCAAATGCATTTGATGGTGGGACTAAAACTTCACTCTTACTGCTTATGTTATCAAACAATAGGTCATTTACATTAAAACGACCTTTTGCGCTATAAACAAATACCACATCCCTCTTATCCCAAATCTTTTTTATATAGTCAACCTGATTTTCATGAAATACTGTCTCCCTTGTAACAAATGAATTACCATACTCGCAATTAATTAAGAACGGTTTTATTTTAGTAAACCTATTTAACCAATACCATTCCCAAAATGAAAGGCAGCCATGGTATCTCTTTATATTATTCGTAGCCGAGTTAAATGGTGGGATACAAACTAAAAGTTTATCGCAACTACCATTTTGTAATATTTCGTGCAACCTCCGAGTAAGCCCATTAGAAGGAGATTGGTAACTATCATTCTGATTTTCCTGGTTGGAAATATCAAACTCTGCATCGCCATATCTGCATATTGAAGCGCGATTATATATAATCTCATCCAAAGTTCTTTTCGTGGTCATAACATTTGGGAAACACTCTTTGTATTTATGCAAACGTACTAAATCTTCTTTTGTAACGTTTACTTCATTGCTTTTAATATAGTTATTTAAATTTCTTTTGGATTTTTTCATTAAAACCAAAACTTTATTTGGCACAATCTTTTTAATTATATTCTTAATCATTATTGTAACCCGTGAAAAAATTTTTCACTTTATAAGCAGACTCAAAAACCCCGTTGTTTTTCATATCATCAAAATATTTTGTTCCTATCACTCTATCATATTCATCTTGATATTCACGGCCTTGGTTGATAAATATATCGTAAAAATACCGCCAGTGTTGAGCCGCATTTTCTGAAAGTTCTTCGTTATTATTTACACTAGCTCCTCCATTAATCATTTTCCTTTTAAAATGTTCGAGACCACGTAAACTATAGTGATAAATAATTATATTATCAGACTTAACACTACTTTTCTTTTTTATGCGAACATTATGATTGCCATTCTCTATTGACAAATATCCTTTGGTCCTATGAATGACCTTTTGAATTTGTTTATCATAAATGCTATATGGAGATAATTTATTTTTAATGCTCTCAGGTACTCTTTCATAATTCTTTATTAAGTTATCATTTTCATAGAATTTATTTGTTTCATGCGGGTATATGTTATATATATCAACATAAATCACATTTGATGTCGTTTTCGCTAACTCATCTTTAAGAGAACTAGATGAGCAGCACCAAAATTCATCTGCATCTGAATTTATTATCCAATCGGCATTATATTTTTCACTGGCTATTCTAATCATTCTATCGACCCATTTCTTTTGGTCGTGATTATTACTAATTTCGCAAATTATTTCTTTTATCCATCCTTTCTTTTTATATTTTTCAAATATTTCTCGTGTAGCGTCTGAAGAGTTATTATCCGTAACTATAAATCCATCAACACCCATTGCTCTGTGGTATATAATTTGATGTTCAATTATATCAGCTTCATTTTTAGCCAGAATGGTCATGAATAATTTGGGGGCCTTAATCCTTTCATGTTTCACAACTGAATTCTTGGCTTTAATAAAATAGTTTTTTATACGTTCAAACATTAAATAATTACCCATGTTTTTTTATGTATTCGGAAAATTTCAATGCTCCTCGATCCTTTTCAGATACAATTGGGCTAATGCTTAATGGCCAACTTATATTTATATCATTATCAGACCAGAGTATCGACACCTCAGATGTAGGGTTATAATAGTCTGTACATTTGTATACAAACTCAGCCTCTTCACTCGTCACATAAAAACCATGTGCAAAGCCTTCCGGCACCCATAATTGACGTTTGTTTTCAGCAGAAAGGTAAATACCAACCCACTTACCAAATGTTGAAGATTCTTTACGGATATCTACTGCCACATCAAAAACTTCACCTGAAATTACGCGAACTAATTTACCTTGTGTATTTTCTGTCTGGTAATGTAATCCGCGTAGAATACCTTTTTTAGATTTAGAGTGGTTATCTTGTACAAATTGTGTTGGCTTACTTGTTACTAACTCTTCAAATTTTTTTTGACTCCATGTTTCCATAAAGAAACCACGTTCATCACTAAACACCGTCGGTTCAATGATTTTCACATCAGGAATATCAGTTTCAATTACTTTCATTTTATTCATTCTCGATGATTATTAATAATCAGATAATTGATTTAAAGCATATTGCCAGTCGCTGGCTTGAATACCAAATGTTTCTGTAATTTTCTGTGTATTAAGCTTTGAGTTTGCAGGTCGTTTCGCAGGTGTTGGATAATCATCCGTCTTGATACCATTAATAATGGGTGCTTTATTCAATACTTTTTGTTCCACTGCTTTAGCAATAATAGTTTGAGCAAAACCACACCAACTTGTATGAGGTAATCCAGAATAATGATAAATGCCGTATTTAGTTGTATCAAAATCACTATCTTCAGCTACAATAGTCTTGGCGATAGTAATTAATGCTGTAGCAATATCGCCAGCGTAAGTCGGGCCACCAAACTGGTCTGCCACAATACCTAGCTCATCTCGTTGCTGAGCTAAGCGAAGAATAGTCTTTACAAAGTTATTCCCATCCTCACCAAAGACCCATGCTGTGCGCAAAATAATAGTCCGAGAACAATTAGCAAGTACTGCTTGCTCTCCTAATAACTTACTTTTTCCGTACACACATTTTGGGTCTACTGCATCAGTTTCGATGTAAATGCCATTTTTATCGCCGGAAAATACATAATCGGTTGAAATATGCAATAATGCAGCACCAATACTTTCCGCAGCTTGAGCTAAATATAGAGGACCATCGCGATTAATCGCATATGAGAGTTCGACTTCTTCTTCGGCCTTATCAACTGCAGTATGTGCAGCAGCATTAATAATAATATCAGGTTCGAATGCTTTAACCGCTTCAAACACCGCATTCTCATTGGTGATATCGAGTTCATCTCGGTCAATGGCAAGTAATTCAACCTTACCGCTTAAACGTTCAACTAAGCTGCATCCCACTTGGCCTTTAGCTCCCGTCACTAATACTCGCATCAATTAGATTCCTTCAGAGACTCAGACGCAATTCGAAGTAGATACTGACCATATTCATTCTTTTTCATGGGCTCTGCTAAGCTAAGTAAATCTTCAACACTTAACCAACCATTACGAAAGGCAATTTCTTCCAAACAGGCTACTTTCAAACCCTGTACATTTTGGATTGTTTCTACGAAAGATGATGCTTCATGAAGGCTTTCATGCGTTCCGGTATCTAACCACGCAAAACCACGGCCAAAAAGTTCAACCTTTAATGAGCCGTCATTAAGATACATTTCATTAAGAGTGGTAATTTCCAATTCACCACGGTGGGACGGCTTCACTTGCTTAGCCATTTCAACTACACGGTTGTCATAAAAATAAAGCCCAGTTACAGCATAGTTCGATTTAGGTTTTTCCGGCTTCTCTTCAATCGATACCGCTTTCATCTCTTGATCAAATTCAACCACACCAAATCGCTCAGGATCTTTAACTTGATACCCAAACACCGTTGCGCCCGATTCACGTGAAGCCGCATTTTTCAGTGTTGTCGAAAATGACTGGCCATAAAAGATATTATCGCCAAGTACTAAACAAACACAGTCATCACCGATAAACTCCTCACCAATAATAAAAGCCTGTGCTAAGCCATCAGGACTCGGTTGGATTGCATACTCGAGATTGATACCAAAATCAGAGCCATCGCCTAACAAACGCTTAAAACCGGCATTATCTTCAGGAGTTGTGATAATTAAAATATCTTTAATCCCAGCTAACATTAGTGTAGAAATCGGGTAAAATACCATTGGTTTATCGTAGATAGGCAGCAGTTGTTTTGAAACACCACGTGTTAATGGGTATAGACGCGTACCTGAGCCACCCGCTAGAACAATCCCTTTCATTATTTCGTTCCCTTAGTTACAACGGATACTCCTAGACGCTCTCCTTCGTAAGAACCATTTAGTACACGTGACCACCACTTTTTATTATCCAAATACCATTCGACGGTTTTACGAATGCCGGATTCAAACGTCTCTTCTGGTTTCCAGCCCAGTTCACGCTCAATTTTGGATGCGTCAATGGCATATCTAACGTCGTGCCCTGGGCGATCAGTCACATACGTGATTAGCTTTTGATATTCTGCGACACCTGCAGGCTTGTTTGGCACTAATTCCTCAAGCAGTGTACAAATTGTTTTCACGACATCAATATTAGCTTTCTCATTGTGACCGCCAATATTATAGGTTTCCCCTACCACACCTTCAGTGACTACTTTATATAAAGCGCGTGCGTGGTCTTCGACAAACAACCAATCACGAATTTGCATCCCATTGCCGTATACAGGTAATGGTTTACCGTCTAAAGCATTCAAAATCATTAATGGAATCAGTTTTTCAGGGAAATGGTAAGGTCCATAGTTGTTTGAACAGTTGGTCACAATCGTTGGTAAGCCGTAAGTGCGATGCCAAGCACGTACTAAGTGATCGCTTGATGCCTTCGATGCTGAATATGGGCTTGACGGTTCATACGATGTTGTCTCGGTAAACAAATCATCTGTACCTTCTAAGTCACCGTACACCTCATCGGTTGAGATATGGTGGAAGCGAAAAGCTCTCTTTGCCACTTCATCCAATGTGATCCAGTACGCACGGGCTGCTTCAAGCAATGTATACGTACCTACAATATTGGTTTCAATGAACGCTATTGGGCCATCAATCGAACGGTCAACGTGCGACTCTGCCGCTAAGTGCATCACTACATCTGGTTGATATTGCACAAACAGTCGGTCAAGTTCATCACGATTACAAATGTCGACTTGCTCAAAATGATAGCGCTCATGTGAATCCACTTCGGCGAGTGATTCCATGTTGCCTGCATAGGTCAACTTATCGACATTAATGACTGTATCAGATGTATTCTTAATAATATGACGAACAACGGCCGAGCCAATAAAACCGGCACCGCCTGTGACAAGGATTTTCATGATTTTCTCTTTGTTAATGCTAAAACATACTCACGAATGTGAGCCTTGAATCTTCAATTTCAGATTTTGAATCGGAGTATTAGTGTTTTTTCATCTTCACACATCAGTAATCCTTACAGCCCTGAGACAAATTTTCTTCATTTGAGATAGCCCATTACAGGCCATCTCTTATAAACCCTAGGTTCTACTTTGTTTTTACTAAGGAGCCTAATAGGCGCACCTTTACTCTCAAAAAAAAAGCGCGACTATAATAGAGGCGCTGCATTCAGCGCCTCTATTCATTACTCTTAATCAGTCTACTTATTTATTCGACTCATAACTGTAATTGTAGTAACCATAATTACCACCATAATACGAACTTGCTTTGCGTACGACAGCATTCAAAATAAAGCCTTTTATCTCTATGCCATTTTGTTCAAAACGCTGCTTGGTGATTTCAATTTCTTTCACCGCATTTTGACCAAAACGCCCCACAAGTAATGACGTCCCAGCATGCGCACCAACAATGGCCGCGTCTGTTACAGCAAGAATTGGTGGAGTATCAACGATCACTATGTCGTAGTTTTCAGATGCCCAATCCATCAATACTTTAAACCGTGGATGCATTAACAATTCAGATGGATTCGGTGGCACTTCACCACGACCAATAAAATTTAACCCTTCTATACCTAGTTGTTTTATTAGAGTTTCGATGCTGGTTTGGCCAGCAAGATAACTCGACAACCCCGGCGTTGAGGTGACTGCCATTTGTTTTTCCATTCGCCCTTTTCGCATATCTGCATCAATTACCAATACACGAGAACCAGATTTTGCAATCACCGCGGCCATGTTGGCCGACACAAATGATTTACCGATACCTGGACTTGGACCAGAAATCATCAGAATGTTATTTTTCGCTTCCATCATCGCAAAATGCAAACTTGTACGTAAGCTACGTAATGCTTCGATAGATAAGTCAGCAGGGTTTGAAACGGCTAATAAGGTATCTTGCACTGTCAGAGCTTTTTTCTTGCCTTGCTTTTTTTCAAGTTCTACTTGCCAATCTGACATTGGAATGCTGGCATATACCGGTAAGCCGATAGCTTCAATCTCATCCGGTGTTTCTACGCCTCTATGTAATGCCGCGCGAAGCAAGGTGACAGCAACAGCAAACATTCCCCCCAGAAGCGTTGCCAACACGACAATCATGGATTTTTTGGGTTTAAGCGGCTGAGTATAAGATTGTGCCGTATCCAAAATTCGTACGTTACCCACCGTACTCGCTTTAATAATGTTCAGCTCTTGCACTTTATTAAGTAGCTGCACATATATCTGCTGATTAACTTCAACATCGCGGGTTAAACGTAGCACCTCGCGCTGTGTCTTGGGTAGTTGTTGTACTTGCTTGTTGAAGCGTTCACGTTCGCCTAACAGGGTTTGGCGTTTGTCTAATAAAGCAATGTAAGCAGGGTGTTCTTTGGTAAAACGCTGAGAAATTTCACTTTCTTTGAAGGTCAATTCATTGAGTTGCGCTTCAATCTTCACCATGACATCCAGCGTTGATTTAGCCTCTAATCCTAAGTCTATAGATTCATTGTCTTGGCGAAACTGGTTGAGCAAATCTTCCGAGACGGTTAATTGCGCTTTAATATCCGGTAAATGACTCCGTAAAAACGATAGACTGTTCTCGGCTTCTGCAGAATTACGAGCTACATTTTGCATGAAATAGTTTTGGCTGATGTCATTTAAAATCGCCTCAATTTGCTTGCGATTTTCACCCGTAAAACTTAATTGCAAAATTCCCGTTTGTTTTCCTCGCTCACTGACCGATAGGTTTTGCTGCAACCATTGAATTGCGTCTAAGTCTGAGCGTTTGGTTATCTTGAAAGCATCGCCATTTTGCGCATTCCATTGAGTGACAAAGAGCTGCAGCCCCCCCTTTTTCGCAAGCTCACCGACCTTTCCTGTCAGTACAGCTTGCTCCTCACTATCTAGCAACTCATACAGGCCTTGTTCTGCATCAATAACCACCACTTGGTATTCGGGCTTTTTCACATTCTCAGGAATATCAAATCGCCCAACTTCCAATGTAATTTCTTTGCCTTGAATACGTGCTAACCCTTTCCCAATGATGGGCAGATACACTGGAGTTGCCACATAGTTCAAATTCAACTCATTCACAGTTTTGCCGAGGATCATTCGTGATTTAATGATTTCGATCTCGGTTGTTGCTGAGGACTCAGAGGCAAACAATTCACTCATTTCCCCCAATGCCGGCATGCCCGAATTTTTCTGTTCGACCTGAATCAACGCATCGGCTTTGTAAATAGGTGTTGCCAATAAAGCGTAGGTAATCCCTACCATCGCAAAAAGAAATGTCGTGCCGATAATGCTCCAACGCGCATCAATCAATATACCAAACAGTTTACCCAGATCGAGCTCATCCGCATCCTGCTTTACCTGTGTATTGTGTGTAACGCTCATAAATCCCTACTCAATCAGTTAGCTATTTTATTTTTCTATTGATATACCACTATTATGGCCACGTTCTAATACGGAGTGCCCCTTCTGTGAGTTCATTAAAGCCGCTGATAGTAGGCAGTAGTTGTGCGACGACACGGTTCCAACGCACAATCGGTGCCGCTGTCACATACACAATGTCGTAAGGTTGCAACTCAAACTCAGTACCGATCACCAATGCCGACGCGTCTTGAATATTCAACTGATACACATTAGCCATTGGGATGCTCTGATCCTGAACCGGCTTGCCGTTTTCATCCACTTTTAGCGAACTCACTGTCGCAGTGGTTTGCGGCGTTGACGTTTTGTTCATATTACTACGGATCACAAACACACCCGTGGCATCGGCGGCTAACTGGTTAATCCCACCCACACTGCTGAGTGCTTCTGTTAGGCTCATACCGGCTCGATCTATTTTTAGCAATTTAGGATCATTCACCTCCCCCATCACAAACACTTTCTGCGCATCATTACGCGGTACGTGGACAATATCGCCAGGGCGTAGCAAACGGTTTTGGGTTAAATCACCGCGTTGCATCAAAGCGTATAGCGAAATATTTTCCTCTTTGCCGTTACGGGTCAACGTCACGTTGCGCCAATCGGCTTCTTCTGCCAAACCGCCCGCTTTATTGATCGCATCTAACAAGGTCAATGGCACGTTCGTAATAGGCTGTTGCCCCGGATTTTTTATTTCGCCGGTAATGTAGGTTTTTTGCGAACGGAACGAGGCCACATTCACGTCTACTTGTGGGCTCTCAATATAAGCGGCTAAACGACGTGCAATATCGGCACGCACTTCAGTCACCGTTTTGCCTTCTACCTGAACAAAACCAATGTAGGGATAGAAAATACTGCCATCAGCATGTACCCAGTTACCCGCTTCAGCCGAACTACGGTACGAACCCGCAGGAATGGTTAACTCAGGGTGATCCCAAATAGTAATATTCAGAATGTCTCCAGGCCCCACGCGATATTGATATCGGGCAATTTCCGCGTCTAACGCGCTATTGGTCCGCGAGAACACTTTAGGCGGCTTAAACTGATTCACTCGCCCGGCGGTCAGTGGGTATATATTCACATATTCCGCAATATTAGATTGTTCATCGTTTTGCGTATCCGTTGCCAAATCTTTCTCAACCACCACTTTTTTATTGTCGATAGGCAGGTGAGAGCCTGGCACCGTACATCCAGCCAGTACTACTGTCGCTAAAGCAGTAACCAAATACTTTTTTGTACTATCCATATGTAAATTCTATGCTTATTTAACGAGCATTCACGAATGCGCATGCATCAACATGTGCACAATCATCCTTGAAATAGTCCGTTTAATTTTAGTCTGTTGATAAATGAGTGCTTAAGCTTGATATGACTTTTCCGTACCGTTTAGTAGCTGTTTTGAGAAAAACCACCAGAATACAGACCGTACACAGCCGATGCATCACGAGAGGGTAAATTACTGAATTTTTGACACGCTACCGCCCTTGGGTTGAGGTTCCCAATATCCTTTAGCAAATCATCAGCGTTGAGGGTTTTGCGATTGAAATCACACTTAGTATAATTTAATCACCACATTACACTATTGTTTGTGCTTCACTTCCAATAGGTATCTCTCATATCTTGAAAACATCCCTATTTTTACTTTCTGATTTTACACCTATTTTATCTTGATAGGAATATGCATTTCGACACTTACTCTCTTCCTCCGCACACTCAAAACACCATAACTAATTGTGATTATTGAAAAACATGAAGAATGCATCATCTCGTCACAACACAAATGAAGGGGGCACCTCTCAGTTCAATCAAAAACAGCTGTTATTCACCCCGAAGCACCTCACTACAATTACGGGTCAATATCGACACAATTAACCCATAATGCCCAAAAACAAACAAAAATCACGCAATTATATTCTATGATTTGCTCATCGATAGATTGCGGATTATCCAGTACAGCCATATCATTGCATAAAAAGCAGACTTTGCTTTTTTGACTTGCACTGTTCATTTTTCACACAGCTGCATTTTTAACGCTATACAACAATAAGGGAATTAGGATGAAAAAAACGACAATTGCATTGCTAGCAGCAATGTCTATGGCAGGTTCTGCATTTGCAGCCACTGAAACGACCGCAGGTGCAGCGGGTAGCGCATCAACCACGTCTGCAACAGCAGCAACCACTACTGCAACAACCACTGCGGGCACAGCAGCAGGTACCGCAGGCGCAACAGCAGCAGCGGCTGGCGGTATTACCGCAACTACCGTTGCAGTAGGCGCAGCAGTAGCGGTAGGCGCAGTTGCCGTTGCCGATTCAAGCAACAACGACAACAACAACACCACATCTGTTTCTGCACAGGGCTAATTACGCTCTGTTCTGAACGGGATGCTATCTGTGCTTTACACAGATAACCCATAACTGCTGTGAGCCGACTCTGCCATTTTCTTTCTGGCAATTCGGCTCACTCTTTAGTGATTGGCTAAAGAAAATGTGGTTAATTTTTCACGCTGGGTGCATGCACTCGGCGTTGTTGTGTTTGTTTTATCTGTATCAATTCAGGAAGTGAGTCGCCAGGATGCCCACGAAACCGTCCATGTTCTTTTCGGTAAGCCGTTCTCGACGCTACCGATTACTTTTGGGGAGCTGCTTACTCTCTCTCCCTCTCATGCTCACCGGCTGCAGCCAAAAATTTAACGACGTCAACGACACCATGCAACTCGCCTTGTTTGGTAATGCCGATGTTACGTTAAGCCAAGATGATATCAACAACCTGCCTTATGCCAGTTTATACGCCAGTATCGACAATGGCCCACAAGCTTTTATGGTATTAGCCCTTGCTGAATCGACGCCGGTTTGGGGCAAAGCGGCTTACCAAAATGCGACGTCTGTGAGCACAACGTCGACGAACAGTACTTCGCCTATCGTTCTAAAGTGGCTGTCGTCCGACAAGGGGATGTTACAAACCCAATCGGGTCGATTAGTGAAAACCTTGAATTTACCGCTGGGTAATTTGGTGTCACTGCACAGCTCTGAAACTGATCCGCTACAACTTGGCCTGCATTTGGCGGGTACACCGCGTTCATGGCAGCGTCAACTTGATTGGCAACCGGGGTTTCACAGTGGGTATCAAGCCATCTCTCACTTTTACCAGCAAGATAATCAAATCATTTTGGTGAATCAGCAACCCGTTGAAACCCTCCATTTTACCGAGGAAGTCTCTGTTCCAGCTTTGGATGTCACGTACACCAACACATTTTGGCTACGTCCTGACAATGGCCAAGTGGTGAAATCTCGCCAGAAACTGGCCCCCGACTTATCGTATGTCGAGATGACCATCCTCAAACCCTTTTCATCCATGAGCCAAGGACCAGGACAAGTACAATGACACTGCGATTTTCACCCCTAACACTCGCGGCTGCGCCTGTGATCATGGCGCTCGCGATACTAGGCGCTGGATTGTCGCCGTTTGTGCATGCGCAATCGCCCGTCAATATCAGTGCGACCTATTCACTGAATACCGATAAGACAACGCAAACTGCACCGCAAGCGCTACAATTCTCGTATCCTGCCCCTGTTCGTCTCGAACAAGTACTCAGTGATACGTTACAACATTTAACGCAACTGCCTGTTCCCGCCATACATAATGGCACTGCTGTCAGTAATCAAACCCTTTATTGGCCAGCTGCAAGTTTGTTTACCAGGTTTCCGCATCCAGATAAATCGGCCGTCATCGATGCACTTTCGACATTAATTGCCGACAGCGATACCGACGAAGCCCGTGTCTTCACCGCGCTGAAACAACAATTGAGTGTACTGCCGATTGGCGAGCGTATTTTCACCTCACTGGACTACGATGCCGTGCGTATTGATGCCAGCGCCAACCCATTGGTGAATCAATCCGTCACACTGGTATTGCCTCCCAAACCCACACAGGTGTTAGTGCTGGGTGCCGTACAACAACCGGGCTTTTTCCCGTGGCAGCCTCGCCAATCCGTTGACGCTTATTTTGACCAAGCCCGTGTGGCGTCTTACGGCATGACACAAGCCAATAACAGTGACGCTATCGTGATCCAGCCGGATGGCACCGTTGAAACGCACACTTTTGCCTACTGGAACCACCAGCATCGTGATATTGCACCTGGCGCAACCGTGTATCTCCCTTTTGCGGATTTACCCCGAGAGGCCGCCTCACTCAATGACGAGATCGTTAACTTACTAAGGAACCGGGCCCAGTGATGCACCCAGTACTAAAAACGTCGTTATCCGCCCTCACCTTAGCCATGCTCCCAGTGTGGCAAGCGTCTGCGGATACGTTCGATTACCCTGAATTTGTCCCATCGCAGTCTGATTTTGGTGGCGTGGGCTTAATGCAAATGCCCTCTGGCCGTGTTACCAAAGAAGGCGAACTCAGTGTGGGCGGCACCTTCAATGATGAATACCACCACTACACGGTATCACTCCAACTTTTACCTTGGTTAGAAACCACCATCCGTTACACGCTGGTGCAAGATCTGCTCTACAGTGGTGATCCGAATTTCAGTGGTGATACAAAATACACCGATAAAGGCATCGATTTTAAAGTTCGCTTGTTAGAAGAGAGCTACTGGCTGCCAGAAACGTCTATTGGTGTACGTGATTTCGGTGGTACCGGTTTATTTGATGGTGAATTCATTGCCGCCAGTAAACATGTCGGCCCGTTCGATTTTACGCTGGGTGTCGGTTGGGGCTATATTGGCAACAGCGGCAACTTGACTGGAGATAAATCACAAGCCGTCGATTGTGATCGAAATACCGGTTTCAAAGGTAAAGGCGGCAGCATTGATTTTGACCGCTGGTTCACCGGGTGTAGTGCCGTCTTTGGCGGGGTGGAATACCAAAGCCCATGGGCGCCATTGCGCCTGAAAGTCGAGTACGACGGCAACGATTATACCAGTGACTTCCCGGTTAACCGTCCAAACGGCATTGATATGTCACAAGACAGCAAATTCAACTACGGCGCGCTATACCGCTTAGGGCAATGGGGTGACATTCGTTTAAGTTATGAGCGTGGAACAACCTGGACACTGGGCTTCACCCTCAATACCAACTTCAATGATATGAAGGCCATGTGGCAGGATGAACCGTTGCCGACGTATGAGGCCAATAAACGCACATCACAATCAGCCAGTGAACTCACACCCGCCCAGTGGGAGCAATTAGCACAAGATTTGCATCAAATTGCCGGATACAAAGATCCCGCCTTGTATGCCGATGACTCCAGCATCACGGTCGTTGCGTCGCAAAGCAAGTACCGCGATCGCGAAGAAGCACAGCGCCGTGCAGGCACCCTGTTGGCGAACCAAGGGCCAACAGTAGACACGTACCGCATTATCGAAACCAATAACAGTCAACCGGTGACAGAAACCCACATCGACAGTGACAAGTTTGCCGATGTGGCGGACTATCGCGGATTCAATACCCACATGGCGGATGCGACGACCGAGGTGGAAACGCATTCTCCTCGCGGAAAACTGTACGCCAAATCCCACAAAGACTGGGATGTGAGTGTCTCGCCAACGTTGCAACAGTCATTCGGTGGCTCGGAAGATTTCTACCTGTTTAACATCGGTATTTCTGCCGGGGCGAATTATTGGTTTAGCGATCACGTCGAGTTAGGCGGCTCTCTCTACCTGAATATCTACGATAACTACGATAAGTTCCTGTATGAAGTACCGCCTGACGGTACAGATTTGAAACGTGTCCGTACGTTGGTGCGTCAATACATCAATGACAACCCTATTCGAATGAACAATCTGCAACTGACCTGGATGGATAAGCTGGCGGATAACTGGTACGCCCAAGCTTATGGTGGCTACTTGGAAATGATGTTCGGTGGTGTGGGCAGTGAGATTTTATACCGCCCGCTAGGTAGCAATTGGGCATTCGGTATCGATGCAAACTACGTGGTACAGCGTGATCCTGAATCGCAGTTTGGTTTCTTCACTGAAGAAGTCCAGTTTGATCCGCTCACCGGCAGAAACTACCGAGTACAAACGGGGGCGTTGACCGGTCATGCGACCGCGTATTACCAGCCTGACTGGTCTTGGTTACCGAATACTTTGCTGAAAGTGAGCGCCGGCCGTTACTTGACGGAAGACATCGGTGTCACCATCGATTTCTCAAAACAATTTGACAGTGGTGTGATTGCCGGTGCCTTTGTCGCGAAAACGGATCTGTCGGCGGAAGAGTTTGGTGAAGGCAGCTTCAACAAAGGCTTCTACATCTCGATCCCGTTTGATGTGATGACTGTGAAGCCAAGTACCAACCGGGCGACGATTTCTTGGCTACCGCTGTCTCGCGACGGTGGCCAGATGCTCAACCGTAAGTACCAGTTGTATAGTGTGACGGATGCACGTTCCCCATGGTACGGGCGCAAAGCCCTCAACTGACGAGTTCTCATCAAGTTCTCAACAAGCACTCAGCCAACTTCAGATATTGACTCTTCAGCACACTGATGAGTCAATATCTGCGAGTAAAAAGCCAATAAAAACGCCGTGATGCAATCATACATCACGGCATTTTTTATCGTTTCAAATATGCGTTCAGGCCGTCGCTTTAATCCGCGCCAAACAAATCACGGGTATAGACTTTATCCGCCACATCTTCAAGTTCTTCCGCCATGCGGTTAGACACAATCACATCTGACATTTTCTTAAACGCCTCAAGATCGGTGATCACTTCAGATTGGAAGAACGCCGACTCTTTCAGCACAGGTTCATACACCACCACCGGGATCCCTTTTGCTTTAATACGCTTCATGATCCCCTGAATGGACGAGGCGCGGAAGTTGTCCGATCCGGCTTTCATGATCAAACGGTACACACCCACGACCTTCGGTTTCTTAGCGATAATCGAGTCCGCGATAAAGTCTTTACGGGTACGGTTCGCATCCACAATCGCACCAATGATGTTATTTGGTACCTTGTGATAATTCGCCAATAGCTGCTTGGTATCTTTCGGTAGGCAGTAACCGCCGTAGCCAAATGATGGGTTGTTGTAATGATTACCAATGCGAGGATCAAGCCCAACCCCTTCAATGATCTGACGGCTATCTAAGCCATTTGCTTCAGCGTACGAATCCAACTCATTGAAGTACGCCACACGCATGGCAAGATAGGTATTTGAGAACAGTTTGACCGCTTCCGCTTCGGTTGAATCCGTAAACAGCACAGGGACATCCTGCTTCTCTGCACCTTGTAGTAACAGGCTCGCAAATGTTTCTGCGCGTTCAGATTTCTCACCCACGATAATACGAGAAGGATGCAAATTATCGAACAAGGCACGCCCTTCACGCAAAAACTCTGGCGAGAACAAGATGTTGTCACAGCCGAACTCTTCTTTCACGCGTTGGGTATAACCCACAGGCACCGTCGATTTAATCACCATAACCGCTTGTGGGTTAATGGCCATCACATCTTTGATCACCGCTTCTACCGACGCGGTATTGAAGTAATTGGTGATCGGGTCGTAATCGGTCGGCGTGGCAATAATGACAAAATCAGCCCCTTGATAGGCCAATTGTTTGTCTGTGGTCGCGGTCAGATTAAGCGGTTTATTGGCCAGATAATCGGAGATTTCTTTATCTTCAATCGGAGACAAGCGACGCTGAATAAGATCCACTTTCTCCTGCACAATATCCAGCGCATACACGTCATTATGCTGGGCTAACAACACAGCATTAGAAAGGCCGACATAACCTGTACCTGCAACTGTAATCTTCATCACTTAACCTCAAAATCAATCGTATCCGTGAATAATAACAAAATACCCTTGCGTAATGTTGACCGGAGTAAACAAAATCAATGGTATTGCTGTTATTAACGATAGATCTCACTGAAGAAAAAGGACAAAAAAAGTACAATGCAGGCATCAAAGCCATCAAACGAGTCTGAAGATTGGCTTGAACGAAACGTTAAGATTTAACTTAACGTCTCGCTATTGCACACTTTGTTCACTCGCGCAGCCAATTTTATATCGCATTCCGGCTTAACCGCTTTTAAGCGAGCAGCTAAACACGCTTGTGCCCGTTCATCGCCATGTACAAGATAAATCGTTGACGGACCGCAATCAATATTGGACACAAACTGGCACAATTCAGCCTGATCAGCATGCGCGGAATATCCAGACAATTCATGGATCTGCGCCGCGACCTGAACGTGGGTTTGCTGAATATCCACACTCGTTTCACCCGCTAACAAACGCTGTCCTAACGTACCTTGTGCTTGATACCCAACCATCACCACGTCTGTTCTCGCATCCGGCAATAACGCTTTGAGATAGTTCAAGATACGCCCGCCGGTACACATGCCACTGGCTGCCACCACAATCGCGGGTTCACCGGTTGACTGCAAGCGTCTCACCAGCTCTTCGTGATCGTAATGCGATTCCACCGTCACACATTGTGAAAATGACAGAGGGTGCCGCCCTAATGTCATCTTCTGTTTGGCCTCTTTGGCCCAAAGCCGCTGAAAATGGGTATATTGTTGGGTGATTTGCGATGCTAATGGCGAATCTAAAATCACCGGAATATTTTGCCATTTGATCGGCGCAAAATCTTCGTTGTCCACATCAGCCAGAAAACAACTCTCCGCCATGATGGTTTCGATATCAAACAACAACTCTTGTGTTCGACCCACACTGAATGCCGGGATCAAAATGACACCACCATTTTGCAGCGAACGACTGATAATTTGCATCAACTTGGTGTTTCTGTCTGTTTTCCGATCATGCACACGATCACCGTATGTACTTTCCAGCACTAACGTATCCGCTTTTTTCGGGGAACAAGGATCAACGAGCAATGGGGTATTTGACGGACCAAGATCCCCAGAAAACACCACCTTATGTCCATCTGGTAACTCTAACTCAATGTAAGCCGATCCCAATATGTGACCCGCTTGACGAAAATAACATTTAATGCGTTCCCCAGAAGGCAGTGTGATCGGGGCTAAACAGTCAAACGGCACTGGCCTTAACAGCGAATTGACTAATGAGATAAACTGCTGACGCTGCGCATGATTGAGATTCAGTTGGATCTTTAATCCATCATCCAACATCAGGGGTAACAAGGCAGCCGTCGCTTCCGTGGCATAAATAGGCCCACGAAAGCCTGCTGCTAACAGCCATGGAATACGACCGATGTGATCTATGTGGCAATGTGTCAATAACAATGCCTGAATGTGCGTAATCGAGAACTCAATATTCAGTGGCTTGTGTGCTTCTGCACCTTGAAAAAGACCACAATCAACCAGAATGCCATATTCTTTCCAACGAAGTTCATGACATGAACCTGTCACGCCTTCATAGGCACCATGATGAAAAATCTGCACGTAAGAATCCTCAGATAATGAATGTGGGCATCATGGCAAAATCCCCTTCTCGCCTAAAGAGGATTGCTGGTTTGCACGACCCACTTCACGAAAATAGTAACAACCGCAATGTACAGAATCACTCAGATAGAACACATTTAACACATCAAACTTTTCTGGTGAAAGTCAACTTTTTATCTATAGTTAAAAAGCACAAATTAATGATGACTGTGCAATATTCTCTTTAGTCATCAATGACTAAATCGCTATAAATCACTGCAGAAGCATACTTATTTGATAGAACGAAGCACAGAATAGAGCTCTCTGAACTTTTTGAAACTGACCGATAGCATATCCATTGCTTGTCTCTGAATGATGGTAAGTTTCAAGCATAACCGTTCGGGCATAAATTGACGTTTAATATTGCTATAAACATTGAATGGTTCAAGAGGAAAACAAACTGATCAAAACACAACCTTTGCGTTTTTTGAGTACTCAGTTTACGAGAGCAAACGCAACGTAAAAAAAGCAGCAAGTTATTTGCTGCTATTTTTAACGAATAATGAGCCTTGAAAATGACGTTTAAAGCTTCTTAGCCCACGCTTGGGCTGACTCATCAATCAATTGATAGGCAAAATCAAAGGCTTCACGACTTTGACGATAAGGATCGGGAATGTCTTTTTGCCCAATCCATTGACCGAACAACATGGTTTTACCCCGCGCTTCCGGCGCAATACCAGTCACCGCTTCAATGTGACCTTTTTCCATGACAAGGATCAAGTCATACTCTTTGCATAGTTCACTGGTTAGCTGTTGAGCCACATGCCCATCCAGACTGATACCATGTTCTTGGGCAACCATCGCAGCCATTTTGTCAGCGGGTTTGCCCACCAGTGCACCAACGCCGGCAGAGGCGATGTGCTTGTGGGGGAGATGATGCTTAAGCAGATACTCACCAGAAGGTGAACGACAGATATTTCCCACACATACAACCAAAATCTTATTAAACATCCATTTCGCGTCCTTTAACCATTGACAAGGACAACCATATTAACCCTTGCCAGAAATACACAAAAAAACATTAAAAATCAATAACATAAAACAATAACAAGAAGATCACAATAACAGTCACCATCAAGTTAGTATATTATTTAGAAGTCAATTTCTTTCCTCTAGCACGTAAATTTAAATTCCATATCTGTTCTATTCTACAGGTACAGCATTGAGACTTTAAACTCGAAAAACCAAATTTAACCATTTAAAAACAAACACTTGAATAAAAAAAGAATAGTATCTAATAAGACCTCTCGCACCATGCATTACATAGATTGATAAATCAAATCCTTTACATAAAATCAACATAAAGCAAAAAATGTGAAGTCACTCGTTCAAAAAAACACCAACAATCAAACTGTTGTGCCATAATCGTATTAAATTGATAGACAAAAGATGCGACACTGTCGTGTTTCACGTATAATGTTTAGTCACTTTTATTTTATGCTGTAGAAAATGTATGGTTATTGACCTTTTCTTTGTGTTCTTTTCATCGCTTACAGCTCTGTTTCTTCTAAGAAAATTGGCAAAGCGCATTGGTTTGGTCGATATCCCTAACAATCGCAAATGCCACATGGTCCCAACCCCTCTCGTAGGAGGTATTGCGGTATGGTTAACCCTAACTCAATATTTTTATTATAAAAACTTATTTGAACATACTGATCTTTTCCTTCTTTGCATCAGTCTGTTAACCCTTATTGGCGCACTTGATGATAAATTCGAGATCAGAGCTAGCATCCGAATGGTTATACAGGCCGCTCTATCTGTAGGGATGATGTACTTCGCTCAAATTGAGTTGCACACCTTAGGCAATATGTTCGGTACAGGGGAAATATTTCTAGGAAACTGGGGATACATCATCACCATCCTGGCTGTTATCGGTGCTATCAATGCTTTTAACATGGTTGACGGTATCGACGGACTCCTTGGTGGTTTGTCAATGATTTCATTTTCCAGCTTAGCAATCATTCTCTATTTTGATAACCAGACATCACTTGCTTATGCTTTACTTATCGTCGTTGTAGCGATTTTGCCCTATGTCATGTTTAATCTGGGCTGGCTCGGCAAAAAGCGTAAAGTATTCATGGGAGACGCAGGCAGTATGTTGATTGGCTTCACCATCATCTGGATGTTGTTACTCGCCAGTCAAAATGATAGTGTTTCACCACTACGCCCTGTTACTGCGCTATGGTTAATTGCCATTCCCTTGATGGATATGGCAGCTATCATCACCCGACGTGTAAAGCGAGGTGTATCGCCATTTTCCCCTGATCGCGAACACTTACACCATTTATTTCAAAAAATAGGGCTCAATGCCAATCAAACGCTCATCACAATCAACGGGTTAGCCATTGCTTTTGCCGGATTTGGTATGTATGGGGAGTATGCACAAACCCCAGAATACATTATGTTCGCCCTGTTTATAATCAGTTATTGTATTTATAGTTTTGCCCTAGCTAAACTTAGCCATTTCATTAGTTTTCAACACGCTGACAAGTTTTAATCAATGCAGTAAACCATTGTTTTTTGCGTTAGCTATATAGATTTCACATGTAGGACGTACTTAGTGAACAATAAAACACCACAACATGACCTTGCCTTACACGCACAACAATCCAATATGGCGGTGCCATACCCACCTCATTATCAAAATGATGAGATCGATCTTGTTGAGTTAGTCAAAACACTTTGGCAAGGCAAACTGACTATCTTACTTTCTACTGTCTTATGTGGCCTCATTGCGGTCGGTTATGCTTTATGGGCGCCTGAAGTATGGACAGCGAAAGCACGTATTATCGAAGCAAAAACCAATGACTACACCGAACTCAGTACTACGGTTAATGCCTTTACGCCTGTCTTTACGAATGACAATGAAAATGAGAGTCAAGCAAATATTAGTGCTATCCTGATAAAGGAAGTTCAAGCATCAACATTGTTCCATCACTTCATTGATGCTTACAATTCATCCATTAACAAAGAGCATTTCCTCACTCAGAATGCTCTTTTTCAAAACTATGTAGCTGAAAAAAAACTGAATGACGAAGCGATAACCCGTGCACTACATGATTGGTCCGAAAATATCAGTGCCACATCAAACGCTAAACGCGGCACAAAAGCTGACTTTTACACATTGTCATTTAATAGTTATTCTCAGGAAACCAGCTACCAACTACTTAAAGCCTATAGTTCCTATATTCATAATTTAGTAAATAATGAAACGATTTCCAGTATCAACAGTATTATTAATGGTTACACACGAGAACTTACGGCACAATATGACATGCTTTCAAATAAAGCACAAAGAAGCTTAATGCTTGAGAAATCGAAAGCCAGTATTGCATTGCAAATTACTGCGAACGCACAACTCAAGCAACCTTTAGCCAATTACAATAATAACAATGACTTGTTTGATGTCGCATTGGGTGAAAATGCAAACAAAGCCAAGCTTGATGCCCTAAATAATTTGAAAGATCTAACTCTTTTTGAGCCAGACTTAATCACTGTCACTTCAAAACTGGATTTCTTGTCTAAAAACACCGGTATTGATAAAGACATTCATTTTCAATCAGTAAGATATATTGATGAAATTGCAATGCCATTATCAAGAGATAAACCGAAGCGAGCATTAATCACGGTTCTAGGTGTGTTGTTAGGCGGAATGCTCGGTGTTGCTATCGTTTTGATTCGCCACACAGTAAGAAAATATAACGCATAATATAATTATTATATTTTAAATGCGGCCTTAAAGCCGCATTTATCTTTGATAGAATAGACTATAAACCCCTTTCAATATTTCAATTTTTTGCAACCACAACAGCATTAAAAACGAGGTCATATTTTGTTTCGCTTATATGCCATCTTTTCAAAGTCACACCCATTTATTCATGCCCTACTGATTTTATTCATGTTTATATCGTTTGTTTTTTTATGTTATGAATTATTAATAGAGGATGAATATCACTACTTCCCCTTTATTTTTAGCTTTATTTTCCCCATTATTTTGTTTGCTAAGTCATCAGAATATAAAAGGAAATACCTAAACCATACATCTAACTAAAACAGCAGTACTGCTTTAATTTTATTACATAATATCTTAGGGCAAATGGACATGCCCATACATACTAAATATATGTCCTCTAAAGACTTTCACACCATTACTCTCCTCGTTCAACCTTATTATATAAAACACCGAACAATTAAAGTCGCAGCACACCTTACGTTCAACGTTAAGCTTCAACACCCTCTAAGCGCGCATAACCTCTACAGTCACACTTTCACTTACAATCTACAGTCACACTTTCACTTACAATAAGCATTTTGTGATATTGAACTGAAAAATAAAAAACCAAGTTCATGTTTTTTGCGCTATATTATATAGACATAGTAAATGTCAACAACATGACGCAAATTATTTCCTGTCACTATTTTGACTCTGGAAGAGGGTAGTAATATGTTTCGTGCGTATGCGCAATTCACCATTAAATATCCAGCGATTCACGCGCTTAACCTATTGATTGTGCTTTCTATTTTCGTAATCAGCAGTTATCAGCTACTGGCTAATGAAGCACTCATTTTTGCTTTTGGCTTTCTGTTTGTGGCATTTCCAACAATCGTATTTGCGAAAGCCTCTGATTACAGAAGAAAATATCTAAATACAAGCAATTGATTTAATATTCGTTGATTTGTCAGATTATTCCTACAATTAAACTCTGTACATTCAAACAATAAAAAAACGTTAGCTTTCGGGCTAACGTTTTTATTTATTGATAGAATGCATTGAGTAGCACAATACACCACTTACAACCGCTTGATGATTAAAGGCCGTTAGCCCTTATTGCGCAGCCTGTTGTAACTGGCTCCACATCGCTTTCACAATCACTTGATCCGCTGGCGTCAGCTCAGATTGTGCCTCAACCAGGCTGGCATCCACTTTGGCTGTCATCGCTTCAATGGAAGACTCCCCTTCCATCTCACAATTCGCGGCAGACAGGGAAATGTGACCACGCAAGTAACCGCCCGCAAACAGTTCATCATCTGTCGCTGTCTCCACCATCTGGTCAATCAGCGTAAGTAGTGTTTCTTCGTATTGATGGATCATGTTTTTAAGTTCCTAGATCCTAGATCCGAGTTCCTAGAGAAGAGCAAACGCTGCTCTCGGATAGTCAGAGTCCAGAATTGTTATATTATGTAAAAAGCCGAACATAGAGTTTGGATCATGGAACCTGATTCCTCACCGCGAGTTTCTAAAGCCTAGCCGTAATTTACTTGCTTCTGCTTTTAGGATCTAGGTTCCAGGATCTTGGTTCTATTTTCTCGATTCTCGCACCCGCTTTTTTATTCAAACATCGCAGCAACTAAAGGCGCGACCCCGTAGTGAGCTCGCAATGCTTCTGATAAATCTTTAGCTCTTTCTGGCATACCGTCTTTCAGGTACACCAACACTTGCTCGCGTACTTTACGGGTGAAGCCGATACGATCAGGCTCACAATCGCCGCTCAGGTTATCACAGCTCACCTGAAAGCGGAAACCACAGCTGGCGGCAAGGATCCACTCGACAGCTTGCGGTTTAATTTCGACTTTTTCAAACTCGGCCTGCACTTCAGCGGTTCGGCCATCCGGCTCATACCAGTAACCGTAATCTTCCAGCAAACGGCGCTGTGGACCTGCGATACACCAGTGGGCTAATTCATGCAATGCTGAGGCAAAATAGCCACGGGCAAAAATCACACGGTGATGCGGATGCTCGGCATCGGCCGGAAAATAAATTGGCTCGTCGCCACCTAAAATTAATTCGGTGTTGTAGGTATCAAGAAAGGTGGCGTTGAAGATGTTAATGATGTCGGTGTTTTTATGGGGCATGGTTAACGCAGTTCCTAGAGGAGAACACAGATCCTAGAACCTAGAAAAAAAAATCAGGAACTAAGAGCAAGGCGTTCGATTCTAGGTCCTTGAGAATGCTCTCCACCGAAAAAAGTGAATAATCGGAATTTTAACAATCATCGCATCACAAATCGATGTAATTGTTAAAACACATCATCAAAGAGGTATAGAGCCTGCTCTCAATCACTGTGATTGCTACTACTTCTAATAGCTGCCTATGCTCGAATGAAAGGAACAACAACGGCTTATTCTAAGGAAATAAATGCAATTTCAGAAACTTGATGTATGGAAGCGAAGCTTTCAGCTTGCTAAACATATCAATCTGGATGTTAGAGGGTGTAAGGACTTCAGCTTCAAAGATCAAATATGTCGCTCAGCGTTATCAGTCCCTTCTAACATCGCTGAAGGAGAAGAACGTGAAACCAACGCAGAAGCGGCACGGTTTCTCTATATAGCGAAGGGGTCATGCGGCGAACTTTATACCCAAATACTACTCGGCAAAGAGATTGGCTATTTAAGCGAAGAAAATGCAGATCACTATCTTAAAGATAGCCTCAAGCATATCAAGGATGCTTGCAGGTTTGATCAAATACAGAAAAGGGCATGTCAGATAACATGCCCTTTCTCTAGGAACCAGGATCTAGAAACCAGGTTCTAGATTCTAGGAACTCGAATCTTGTTTATCCATCAATCTCATCCATGAAATCATCCAGATACTCTTCGTTTTCTGGCTCTTGCGTGTCCACTTCGCCGCCGGAGGCTTTAAAGTTCTGATTTTGGATGTACGCATCGCGGGTGAAGATGTATGGATCCGGCGAGTCACGCAAAATCGCTTCTTGCGGGACCAGTGCGGCGCGGCTTTCCATGCCATCCAGTGCCCACTTACCTAAGCTTTGCCAGAAGCTTAGCAGGTTCAGCGGGAAGTAGAGATCATCAACCAAGTCACCGGCACCTTCACGTAGGGTGATTGGGCCGTACATCGGCACCATGAAGTATGGGCCGTTACCAACGCCGTAGTAACCCATGGCATCGCCGAAAGCGCGGTCGCCCGGGTTGCCGATGTCTGCCAGTGAGGCAATATCAATCAAGCCGGCCAAACCAAAGGTGGAGTTGATCCAAAAACGGTTGAAGTGAGTGATCGCTTGCTCGCCTTCCAGCATGATGATGCTGTTCACCATGCTGGCTGGTTCATCCAGGTTGGCAATGAAGTTACGGATACCGGTACGTACCGGTGACGGCACATAGTTGACGTACGCCAGTGATACCGGACGCGCCACATATGGGTCCAGGTAGTCGTAGTTGATGTTCCACATCACGCGGTTGATGCTTTCAAACGGATCGTACACACCCGGTACAGCGTATTCCCCTTCACCGGCATCCACTTCTTCCAGTACAGCGGCTAAGTCATCATCGTCTTCGGCAGCCAATGCCACGTTGTCTTCGGTAAGTGGTTCTTCACTCACTGCCGCAACACTGTTCAGGCCAATATCGCTGTGATCTACATTGCTGGCTGCCACTGGGCTTGAGGCATTGGTCTCAACAAGCGTTACATCAGTGGTTTCACTTGGCGGCGTGTCTGCACAAGCGGTCAAAGCCAGCGCAGTAAACAGCGTTAAAAGATGATGTCGTTTCAAAATACAGTCCGTCAAAAAAATCAAAACACGTCTTGATCATTTAAAGCGGAATCTTCCCCCCTTCAAACACCGAGACGTGCTGTGTCATAAAAGTCGTTGTACCCATCACTCACTGTGATGAATATTGTCGAGATCCGTCCATTGTATGATCTCGCCTTCGTTCCAGCCTTCTCAAGGTACCGGTATAACCCTAATAAAATGCAAAAATAAAAAAAGCTGGATACCAGTATAGTATCCAGCCTTGTACTTTCATTCCAGTTTTCGCGATTAATATTGCTGGTTAATCAAGATGTTTGTGGAACCACCCAGCGGGATAACATAGCTTTCGCCATACCAGTCACCGGTTTTGGTCATCACGTTGCCGTCGGTGTCGATACGGGCACGAATGATCATGTCTGACAGTGAGGTCATCGGACGCTCTGGGATCATGCTGTCGTTGTCATCCAACGTCAGCTGTAGCGGAAACGCTGACAGTGGCAGACGACGTGCCGCCACTGGCATTGGCGCGCCATCGGCGGAATGGACAGAGACAATCACCACGCCTTGAGCCGGCAGTTTCACTGACGGATCCAGCGCGACGTTCACTGAGACGGACGTTGCGGTGTTCTTTGACTTGTCGATCTGCGCTTGGGCACGGGCGATACTGCGATCCAGCATACTGGCACGCGGATCATCTTCACCCACCATCTGCTTCATCATGTTCCAGTAAGCAACGGCTTGTGCGTAGTCCTGACGCTCAAAAGCATCAAAGGCCAGCAGTGACATAGCACGGATGTTGGTGTGGTCGGTACGCAGCACGGTACGCAGCAACAGACGCGCACGGTCCGCTTGTGCCGGATCACCAATCATCATCAGTGTCTGGGCGTAGCTCAACTGCACTTCCGGGTTGTTCGGATCCATGCGGTAGGCTTTGTCCATCGCATCTTGTGCGGTACTCGCGTCACGGTTCGCCATGCCGATACGGCCCAGCAACAACCAGCCGGTCGCATCGTTCGGATTTTCATGTAAGCGGGTACGCAGTGCCAGCGTCAGATCGTCCATCTCCTGATCGCTCAGTGGCGTTTCGCCTTCTTCAGCCATCAGGCGCTGTGACAATTCAGGCAAACGCTGTACCGTGTCCTGCCATGCCTGCACTTTGTCCAGATTACCGAACTTCATGTACATGCCGTACGTCACGCCGATCAGGACAATCAAACCCGGCAGCAACATTGCGGTGCTGACTGCGGTTTTACGCTCTTTCGTTTCTGCCGGTACGTCGTCCAACAAAGACTGCTGCAGCTCAACGACCAACTCGTCCTGGTTTTCCACCAAGCCTTCGCTGCTCTCTTCGCTCAACTCGTCCATGCGATCTTTAAAGAACGCTTTGTTCAGCTCATCACGGCTGGCTGCCTGATCTTGCTCTTTACCGCGATACATCGGCAATACGAAGATCACCATCGCGATCACCACTAGTAAGGTGGTGACTATCCAAAACATTGTCATTATTCCACCTTACCTTGTTGTGAGTCGCTTTGAGTACTGCTCTTATTAACTGCTTTCTGCGCATCGTCCGCGTTCATTTCTGCCAACAGCGCCTGCAAACGTGCTTGCTCATCGCTCTCTAAAGCATCGGTATCGGTCACGTTGTTGCGCTTACGAGAACGCATCACCAACACGGTAAAGCCAATCACGATGAACAACAGTGGACCGAGCCACAGGATCAAGGTAGATGCCATGATCGGTGGGTCGTAAGTCACGAAGTTGCCGTAACGGGCAATCATGTAATCCACGACATCTTGCTGGCTTTTGCCTTCCTGCAACAACTCGTAGGTTTTCTGGCGCATGTCTTGCGCCAGTGTCGCATTAGAATCGGCAATGTTGTTGTTTTGACATTTCGGGCAGCGTAGCGTCGCGGTTAATTCCTGAAACGCTTTTTCTTGCTCAGCATTGTCAAACTCATACACATCGATTGAGGCCATCGCCTTAGGCGCGGTCAGAACTGACACCGTCCCCAAGGTCGCAACGGCTCCGACTGCAATGGTCAGCGCCATCACGCCTGCGGTCACCGCTGACATGAAACGCGTTTTGGTTAAACGGCCGATTGAACGGCGGAAGAAAATCGAGATCATCCTTTCGCCTCCTCAAGCAGCTTGTCATACATCGGCTTCAGTGTGTCGTTCCAGTTACGGTCGTTCACATCGCCCACATGACGGTAACGGATGATGCCGTTAGCGTCGATCAGGAAGGTCTCCGGTGCGCCGTAAACGCCCAAATCCATACCCAGCATGCCGTTGCCATCAAACAGGCTATGAATGTACGGGTTACCCAGCTCATTCAACCAACGCACCGCTTTTAAGCGTTCGTCTTTGTAGTTCAGACCGATGATTTTCACGCCTTCACTCGCCAGTTCATTCAGGTAAGTGTGCTCGGCATAACAAGTCGGACACCAGGTCGCCCACACGTTCAGCAGCAATGGCTCACCGTGGAAAATGTCCTGATCGTACAGCTTGCCCGCTTCCACCAGGTCTTCCAGTTTGAACTGAGGCACAGGCTTACCCACCAATACCGATTCCAACTTGGTCGGATCTTCACCGTCTGCATTGCGGGTCAGCTGGATCATGAACATCACCACCAATCCCATGAACAGTACTAATGGAATAAAAAGTAATTTTTTATTCATTCCTTTATTCTCTTTGCTCATTAGCTGACTTTCGCCTCTTGCTTCGCTTCGGCCTGTGCTTCTTTGCTGGCTTTCTTACGGAAGCGGTAACGCTTATCGCTGATCGCAAACGCACCGCCCAATGCCATCAGGGTGGCACCGAACCAAATCCAGTTCACAAACGGTTTGTAGTAAATACGCACGGCCCACGCATTGGTTCCGTCCAGTTTTTCACCCATCGCCACGTATAAGTCGCGGGTCACGCCGCTGTCGATGGCCGCTTCGGTCATCATTGAGCCCGCTACTGAGTAGTAACGTTTCTCAGCATGCAGTGTGGTGATGTAATCACCGTTGCGGGTAATATTGAAATCAGCAATGTAACCGTCGTAGTTCGGACCGTCCGCATCACGCAGACCGGCAAAGTTAAAGTCGTAACCTTGTACCTGCACACTTTCACCCGGCGCCAAACGCACATCGCGTTCGATGTCGTAGTTCGATACCAAGGTAATACCGATCACGCTGACCGCCATACCGATGTGGCCCAGTACCATTGCCCAGTGGCTGCGGCCCAGTTTGCCCAAACCGGTAAAGAAGCTGTGACGGTGCGTCGCACGCTCGTACAGTTCAAAGCAATGCATCACGATGATCCACACCGCCATTGCCATACCCAGTACCGCCATTGGCTGCAGCACATCAGTAAATAGCCACACTGACAAGAACGCGAATGGCAGCGTCACAATCGCAGAGATGGTCATCTGCTTGCTGATGCTTGATAACGAATCACGCTTCCAGCGAACCAGTGGACCGATACCCAGAATGAAGGCAAACGGGATCATCAACCACGTAAACAAAGTGTTGAAGAACGGCACACCGATAGAGACCGAACCCAGACCGATTTGCTTGTGTACCAGTGGCAACAAAGTACCGATCAATACCACCAACAGGCCAGCTACCAACAACAGGTTATTGGCCAGTAGCAAGTTCTCACGAGAGAACAGGCTGTAGTTACCGCGAGAACGGATTTGTGCACCACGCAGGGCGTACAGCAGCAACGAACCGCCGATCACCACAACCAAGAAGCCTAGAATGAACATACCGCGCGCCGGATCAGAGGCAAACGCGTGTACCGATACCAGTACGCCTGAACGCACCAGGAAAGTACCCAGCAAACTCAGTGAGAACGCCGAGATCGCCAGCAGTACGGTCCAGGCTTTGAACGTGCCACGTTTTTCTGTCACGGCCAGTGAGTGCATCAGTGCGGTACCGGCTAGCCAAGGCATAAATGAGGCGTTTTCTACTGGATCCCAGAACCACCAGCCGCCCCAGCCAAGTTCGTAGTACGCCCACCAAGAGCCCAGTGCGATACCCAGTGTCAGGAATGACCATGCAGCAATTGTCCAAGGACGCGACCAGCGTGCCCATGCGGTATCCAAACGGCCCGTCATCAGTGAGGCAATGGCGAACGCAAACGCGACAGAGAAACCCACGTAACCCATGTACAGCAATGGCGGGTGAATGATCAAACCCGGATCTTGCAGTAGCGGGTTCAGGTCACGGCCATCGACCGGGAACATTGGCAACGTACGCACAAACGGGTTAGAGGTCGCGATGATAAACAGCAGGAAGCCAATCGCAATCATACCCATCACGGACAACACACGCGCCAGAGATTCCAGTGGCATACCGCGCGAGAACACGGCCACCGCGACCGCCCAGGCTGCCTGGATCAATACCCAAAGCAGTAGTGAACCTTCATGGCCACCCCATACGGCAGACAAGCGGTAGTACCATGGCAACAGGGAGTTAGAGTTACTCGCCACATAGGCCACGGTGAAATCGTTGGTGTAAAATGCCCAGCTCAGGATGATGAATGACACCAAAATCATGCCAAACACACCGTAAGTGAGCGGACGCGCCATGCGCATCAGCGCCTGATTACCTACCGTCGCCCCGTAGAGCGGGTAGATGCTGAGGAGGATCGATAACCCCAGCGCGACAATGAGGCTAAAGTTGCCTATTTCTGCAATCATTGTTGAGTACTACCTTGCAATTGTTCGTCACTGTACTGAAGCGGCGCGTGAGATTTCTGCATCGCTTCTGCCACTTCAGGTGGCATGTACTCTTCATCGTGTTTCGCCAACACTTCGTGCGCTTCAATCGTACGTGAGTCCACTAGCACACCCTGCGCGACAATGCCCTGCCCTTCACGGAACAGATCCGGCAAAATACCGTCATATTTAATCGTCACTGCCGGGCCCACATCGGCCACGTCAAATGACACCTGCAGGGATTGCGGATCACGGACAACCGAGCCTTCCACCACCATACCGCCGATACGTAAACGCTGACCCACCTGTGGTTTGGTGCCATCCGGTTTACCCTGTACCAGTTCGGTCGGGGTGTAGAACAAATCCATGTTTTGGTTCAGTGCATAAAGCAACAAACCCACCGTGGCACCGAGGCCAACCACTAACGCCAATACCAGAGTCAGGCGCTTTTTACGTCTCGGGTTCATAGTGTGTTCTCCAGTTTTTCTGCGTCTTTAATGCGTTGCTCACGCGCGATTTTGTTTTTGATGTCAGCGGCCAGACGGCGCTTGGTATTGAGGCTGCTGAACATGATCCAAAGCAGGGCCGCAAATGAAATCCCATAAGCAGCCCAGACGTATGGGCCGTATCCGCCCATGGCTAAAAAGTCACTGAAAGAGTCAAAATGCATAACTGCCTCACTTCATCATTTCACGCACCCAAGGGCGGTGGCTTTCACGGGCAATGATTTCATTACGCAGACGCACAAGGGTCAGCGCACCAAAGAAACAGGCAAAACCGACGATGTTCAGCAGCAATGGCCACAACATGTCAGCATCGATAGAAGGCTTATCAAATTTAGTGATGGTCGCACCTTGGTGCAGCGTATTCCACCACTCGACAGAGAAGTGAATGATTGGCAGGTTAATCACACCCACAATCGCCAGAATACCGGCCGCTTTACCGGCGGTTTTCTGATCGTCAAACGCGCTGTACAGGGCAATCACACCCAAGTAGAGGAACAGTAGAATTAATTCTGATGTCAGACGGGCATCCCATACCCACCATGCGCCCCACATTGGCTTACCCCAAATCGCACCGGTCAACAGCGCAATCACGGTAAAGACCGCACCAATCGGTGCCATTGCCAAGGCCGCCATATCAGACAAGCGAATTTGCCACACCAGACCGATAAAGGCGGCAATCGCCATCGACATGTAGGCGCCCATCGACCAGATGGCCGCTGGGACATGCAAGTAAATGATTCGGAAACTGTCACCTTGCTGATAATCGGTTGGTGCGAACATCAGGCCCCACACGGTACCGATGATGATCGTCACAAACGCGATGATCGAGAACCAAGGTAGCAAGGTACCGCACAGGCGGTAGCAATTTTCAGCTTTAGCGTAGGGATGTAACCACTTCCACATATTTCTGCTCTACTCGTGTAATAAGAATACTTACGTTGTCCGGCCGCCATTGGCTCAATCGGGCGTCTCTTCCCCCGGGTTCACCGACTGCCGACAACGTGGTGTGTTCTGGCTGGCATTCCGCCGTCAACGGCTGCGAATCACACATTATCTATATGGTCTTTTTCGCGTTTTCCGTTGCCAGAATGAGCAAGTGCCGAATCATCGCTAGGCGGTCAACGGCACTTCAATCGCTTCCATGTATTGCTCAAAATTGTCTCACGAGATCCCTTCTCATGAGACAAATACCCCATCAGTTAATTGTAATCATTTATTGCACACTGATACGTAGCGATGCTGCGACGGCAAACGGTGACAAAGTGGCTGAACCCACCAGCATCGCGCCCATTAATGCCAGCTGGCCGTTGTACGGCATACCCAAGCTGGCCGCATCAATCGCGGAGGTCGCAAATATAAGCACAGGGATATAGAGCGGCAATATGAGCAGGCTCAATAAAACCCCACCTTTTCGCAATCCGACCGTTAACGCGACTCCAATCGCGCCTAAAAAGCTCAACGTCGGTGTGCCAATAAGCAGTGTCAGTACCACCGCTTTCCAGGTTGGCCAGTCCAGCGACAGCAAAATCGCCAGTAACGGACTGATCAACAGCAGCGGTAATCCGGTCAACAACCAGTGCGCGACCATCTTGGCAAACGCCAGTGTCGGCAGTGGCGTTGGCATCAGCATCATCTGCTCTAATGAGCCATCAACAAAGTCATCACGGAACAAACGCTCCATCGACAACAGTGCCGCTAACAGCGCCGCCACCCACACAATCCCCGGAGCAATACGCGCCAGCAGATTAGGCTCTGGCCCCACACCCAGCGGGAACAGGGTGATGACGATAATAAAGAACCACAACGGGTTAAACACATCGGCTTGGCGTCGAAAAGCAATCAACAGCTCTCGACGAATAACATGCATGATGGCATTCATGGTCGGTTAGCGCCCCAACTTGATTTTTCGTAGGTGGTTACTGTCGGTAAACATGTCCTGGTGAGTGGTCAAAATCACCATACCGCCCCGCTCGACATGAGACAAAAACAGTTGCTCCAACACCTTCACCCCTTGCTTATCAATCGCCGTCAGGGGTTCATCCAAAATCCACAACATGTGGTTACTCAGCCACAAACGGGCCAGTGCCACTCGACGCTGTTGACCGGCAGACAGCTGCCCTGCCGGGACATCTTCACGTCCGGCCAACCCCACGTGCGCCAAAGCCTGCCACAGACTTTGTTCGCCACTGACTTTCGGGCTGCCGCTCAGTTTTGATGCGCTGTTTTCTTGGTGCATCGCCTGAAAGAACGCCAGGTTTTCGTAAGCGGTCAGTTCGCGCTTCACGCCGGTCTGGTGGCCTAAAAACAATAAATCTTGGTGATAATCTTCGCGGGCGGAGGCAATGTCTTCATTGTGCCAACACACCTTGCCGTCGTCTGCATGTCCCAACCCGGCCAAAATACGTAACAACGTGGTTTTACCGGCCCCGTTGTGACCTTCAATCTGTACTAACTCACCGGATGAGACCGTGAATTGGAGATTTTCAAACAGCACCCGTTCATCGCGGGTACAACTTAACGCTTCAACAGACAACATAAACAGGATGTATCCTAAGTGACACAATTAGCCGGGAATAGTAACACATTGACCTGACTATTTGTTAGTAACACGATTATCTCGCCATAAACCGCCATACCTGCTCAGAAGGCCCCCAGCCGCGCCTTACCTTATCAGCCTCGCGCCGCCCGCCCATATGGGGAATTCGGCATGACGCTGATTCATTTTCTGCATTGCCTGTTATGACTTGAGAATGAAAAAAAAGTGCGGTGAACACGAGCGAAAAAATCAAAAAACGCTAAAATGCGCACACTCTCTTTTCATCGCGATAACAAATCCGTCAATATTGTCATAGCCTAGCGCATTATTACGCCACTTGCATCACAGATTCCAACATTCTTTCAATACCTTACAGCAAACAAGGGTGTTATACCTGTTTACATTTCCTACCATTTAGACACACGGGGAAATCGGCTTTTTACGTGCCCGCCGGGGTGACTCACGATCCACAGACGTTTCACTCAAACGTCAGATAAAAAAATACCCCTCACGGTGAGGGGTATTTTTCAGTTTTTACGAATGTATTAACGGATGTATTTACGAACATATTTGCGAAAGCATTTACGAACGTATTTACGGCGCTTTTGCGATACGCGCTAGCGGCGACGGTGCTGGTGCATCTGTTGCAAGCGCAGCAGCAATTCCGCTTCCGCTTTGGGCAAATCACACTCTTGCATCAGTTCGTTGACGTCAGCCCCCAGCTCCACCATTTTACTGGCCCGGCTGTACAGGCGACCATCCGGATCCTGCATGGCCAGTTCACCTTGGCGATCAGCCAGGGTTTCCAGTTGCTGCGTCATCTCCGCCAGTTTCTGCCCCATCCCCAATGTGCCGGCACGCAACTCTTGCAGTTGCTTGGTGAGACTCTCCTGTTGTTGGCGGGCATTTTTCAGCACCACTTCCGTGGCCGCAAACTTGTTTTCCAACGCCTGACGCGCCACGCGTTCGCGACGCACCAGTCCATAGGCTAACCCCACTGCCAATACAGAAACCGCGATGGGTACCCATTGCAACAACATTGTCATCATCTTCACTTTGCCTTCTTTACCGGGAACGGAGAGATACGACCCGTTCGGGAACCCGTTACAGATCCCAATCACAGATCACAGGTACGCCATGTCGTCCCATTCATCGTCAGACAGCAGCTTGTTCAGATCCACCAGGATCAGCAGCTGGCCGTCACGGTTACTCACGCCCTGAATGAACTTGGCGCTTTCTTCCGTACCCACGCTTGGCGTGCTGTCAATTTCAGAGCCGCGAAGGTAAACCACTTCCGCCACGCTGTCGACCAAAATACCGATCACTTGTTTTTCCGCTTCGATGATCACGATACGGGTATTGTCAGAGATCTCGCCTGGCATCAAACCAAAACGGGAACGGGTATCAATCACGGTCACCACGTTGCCGCGCAGGTTGATAATACCCAGCACGTAATCCGGTGCACCCGGTACTGGCGCGATTTCAGAGTAACGCAGGACTTCGCGTACCTGCATCACGTTAATGCCGTAAGTCTCTTCCCCTAGCTGGAAAGTTACCCACTGCAGTACCTGATCGTTACTGTCTTCTTTTTGTATTTCAGCGACACTCACCTGAGACATGCTGTTTCCTCTTGACCTAAATTTGCAGCTATAAAGTTTCTGTTACTGCAGCGTTCCTGCGCCCCCGTACCAGGTACTCACACTCGGTGGTATCAATACGGGTTGGCCATCATGCCTGTTGTAACGTGGTTTGCACATCCAATCCGGCATCGAGCATGGCGATCAGCTCGGGCACATGGATCAATGCGCACATTTTTTCTTTTACCATGCCCGCCAGCCAAGGGCGTTTACCGGCCTGCTCGCGCCAGCGGACACTGTGTTCGTGTAAGGTTTGGGTGCCTTGTAGACTGTCACACGCCAGTCCCCAGCGGCTTTCTCCCAGCATCACCAAATAACGGTACGCGTCACGGTGTGCATCATCGACCAATCGTTCTGGCATCACCCAGCGGGCGGTATCGACCACATCCAGCGAATGGTCGCGGTTAGTCATTAATCCGAGATACCATGGCGGACGACCAAACAGATGACTGACTTCTCCCAGTTGGTGAATGCCCCCCAGTTCCGTCAACGGCACCGCAAAAGTCACGCCGTGCACCTCAAAGAACAGGGCCTGGAATTCATCTCCCAGCACCTCTTGTTGCTGCCAACCGTCCGGCGGCAGATCGGCACCGGCCTGCGTGGCGAGCGCTGTCTTTGTCTCAGTCTCTGACGCTAACGCCGTGTCTGTGGCAATGCCTGTCGCAATATCTGTAACAATGCCAGTCGCAAGATCAGTGCTTAAATCTGTCTCTGCCACCGACAAATCTTGTACCGTGATATCCGGCAAGGCCATATCCTGCTCAGTGGCTGACACGGTATTGATTTCAATGCTGGACAGCGGTGCATCAGTGGTGATGTCTAACGCGCTGTCCGGCACCAGATCAACCGCTTGCGCGTGGTCGGCGTCATGGGCCATGACCAGCGCCCAGTCATCAGACAATGCGGTATCGTCCGGCTCAGCCGACGGCGCTTCAACTTCAGCTTCAACCTCCGTCTGCTCGGCCAGCAAGCTGACTTGGCTCAGCAAACGTTGCAGATCATCACGCTCTGCTGGCACATCGAACCATGACACACGCGGGGATGGTGCGACCTCAAGCGGGCTCAATGCCAATGCCGGCTGCAGAGGTGCATCTTCTTCGTCTAGCGACGCAAAATCAAATGGCGTGCTGGACGTGTCTTGATCTGCATTTACGTCCCCAACAGATGCAGATAATGCTGTATCGTCAGGCCTGGGCAGATCCTCTGAGACGTGTTCATCCGCGTCTTGCGTCGCGTCACTGTCAGCATTGACTGCATCATCTGTATTGTCTGTATAGACGTCTGCATCAGCATCCCCGGCTGACTCTGCACAGCCTTCCACAGCAGGGGCTTCCGAAACTGGGGCTTCAACAACAGGAGCCTCTTCGACGAAAGAGTCATCCAGCAGATCAAAAAAGTAATCGTCGAGCGCCTGCTCACTCGACAAACGGCTGTTATCGCTCATCGAGTTGCAATCGCTCTAAATAATTCAATAGGGTTTTGTAGGCAAACACGCCCCGGCAACTGCGTGAAAACAGTGACGGTGGCATGTGCTTGATACTGGCATCACGGAACTTGGTATCGATCGGCACCGCTGACGCCCACACCTGCTCCGGAAAACGCACTTTCAGCTCCTGCAGGGTTTGCAGTGAGGCACGAGTACGTTTGTCGTACATGGTCGGCACAATGGTAACGTTAAAACCGGCCGGCTTGGACTTTTCCATGATCTGCAAAGTACGCATCATGCGCTCCAGCCCTTTCATGGCCAGAAACTCGGTTTGTACCGGGATCAAAATACGATCACTGGCCGCCAGTGCGTTAACCATCATCACCCCGAGGATCGGCGGGCAGTCGATCAGCACATAGTCGTAATCGTCTGCCAGACTGTGCAGGGCTTTTTTCAGGATCAGACCCATACCGCTGCGGTTGCCCATGACACGGTCAAGGGTCGCCAGCGACATGTGGGCTGGAATGATGTCAATGTTATTGAATGCGGTCGGTAAAATCAGCGGACGCACCGATTCGCGATTGATCGTCGTTAGCTGAAACAAATCAAACAAACTGGCCGGTAAGGCGTCTGCGTCAAAATTCAGGTACGTCGACAACGAGGCGTGCGGATCGGTATCAACCAACAACACTCGCTTGTTACGCTCACTCAATAATCCCGCTAACGTCACCGTGGTAGTGGTTTTACCCACCCCGCCTTTTTGGTTAGCGATACTCCAAACGATCACTCTTGGCTCCCTTAGCCTAAGCCCAGTTCAACCAGAATGCGTTCAGCCACGCGATCCAGCGGTAAATCTTCGCTCGACAGGCCAGCTTTAGCGACCGCCTGCGGCATGCCATACACCACACAGCTGTCTTCGTCCTGTGCCCAAATGGTCGCACCGGCGCTTTTCAGCATGCGTGAACCGTCACGGCCATCGGCGCCCATGCCGGTCAGCACCATCGCCAACACTTTGTCTTGGTACACTTTTGCCGCTGAACCAAAGGTCACGTCTACACACGGTTTGTAGTTCATGCGCTCGCCACCGTCGATAATACGCAGGCGACCCGCGCCCGGACGGCCATCGACCATCATCTGCATACCGCCCGGCGCCAAGTACGCCATGCCCGGTTTGAGCATGTCGCCGTCTTCGGCTTCTTTCACGCCAATGCGGCACAGGTTATTCAAACGCGCAGCAAAAGCTGCCGTGAACGTGGCAGGCATGTGCTGGATCAACACAATCGGCAGCGGGAAATTGGCTGGCAATTGAGTCAGAATTTTTTGTAGCGCCACCGGACCACCGGTTGAGGTGCCGATCGCCACTAACTGGTATTTTTTACCGGTTGCTTTAAAACGGCCTGCGGTCATCGGTGCCGGACGTGCCGGCTGGCGAGGCGTCATGGCAGACACACTGGTTGCTTGGCTGCTAGTTGCGGCTGTGCTGGTGTGCGTGCTCGCAGGGCGTGATAGCGTGCTGCTCAGCGGACGCGTCGGTTCACGCAACGTGGAACCCGTTGCACGGGCAGACAGCGTCGACAATGTAGAGGTCGCGCTTGATGCCGGACTTGATGCGACAGGACTGGCACTGCGAAGCGGGCGACGCATGAAAATACGCTTACGGGCAATTTCCGCCACACGCTGTTGCAGCAGTGACGTCGCTTCATCACGGTTGCGGGCGATGTCTTCAAACTTCTTCGGCAAGAAATCCAACGCACCGGCATCCAGCGCATCCAAGGTCGCTTTGGCCCCTTCTTGGGTCAGTGATGAGAACATCAAAATCGGGGTCGGATTGGCGTGCATGATTTCACGCACAGCGGTGATCCCGTCCATTACCGGCATTTCGATGTCCATGGTGATCACGTCAGGTTGCAGCTGACGCGCCATCTCAACCGCTTCTTTTCCATTAACGGCATTGCCAATCACGCTTAAACGCGGATCCGCATTTAAAATTTCACTCACACGTCGGCGGAAAAAGCTGGAATCATCCACCACCAATACTTTCACGGTCATGCTTCAATTATCTCGTTAATGTTCACTTACGTGCTGACATACCCAAATTACCGCGTAAAAGGCCGTGTTAAACGACAACGTTCACCGTGTGCGTATCACATGGAAACTTGGGTATGAGCAGGTAGCTTTTCGTTTGGGAGCAAAGTCACTGCCATCACACCACAAAGGTATGACGGCAGTGACCCTATCAGGCCGAGGCTTAACGACCGGCGTAATGCTTCAGCAGGTTCGGTACATCCAAAATCAGGGCGATGTGACCGTCACTGGTGATGGTCGCACCCGCCATGCCCGGCGTGCCTTGCAGCAATTCGTCCAGCGGCTTGATCACCACCTCTTCCTGACCAATCAGGGTATCAACCACAAAGCCAATACGCTGATGACCAATCTGCACAATCACCACGTGACCGTGATCGCGATCGTGCTGGGTGTTCGCCACGCCAGACAACCAATCCTGCAAGTAGAACAGCGGGATCGCTTTATCACGCACGATGATGGTCAACTGGCCATCAACGGTGTTGGTCTTGCGCAGATCCAGATGGAAGATCTCGTTCACGCTCGCCAATGGCAAAGCAAACGGCTGCTCACCCACGCCGACCATCAAGGTTGGCAGAATCGCCAATGTCAGCGGCACTTTGATGTCGATACGAGTACCTTTGCCCAGCGCCGAGTCGATAGAGATCGACCCGTTCAGCTGGCTGATCCCGGTTTTCACCACGTCCATGCCCACGCCACGACCAGAGATATCGGAGATCTCTTTTTTGGTCGAGAAGCCCGGTGCGAAGATCAAGTTATAACACTCACTGTCCGTCAGACGAGACGCCGCATCGGTGTCCATCACGCCACGCTCAACCGCAATCGCACGCAGTTTGTCCGGATCCATACCGCCGCCATCATCTTCGATGGTCAACAGGATGTGATCCCCTTCCTGCGACGCCGACAGCAGCACGGTACCGACACGCGGTTTACCGGCTTTCTCACGCACGTCTGGCATTTCGATACCGTGGTCTACCGAGTTACGCACCAAGTGGATCAACGGATCCGCCAGTGCCTCAACCAGGTTCTTATCCAGATCGGTTTCTTCGCCACGCATTTCCAGCACGATGTCTTTTTTCAGACTACGCGCCAAATCACGTACCACGCGAGGGAAGCGGCCAAACACTTTCTTGATGGGCTGCATGCGGGTCTTCATCACTGCGCCTTGCAGATCTGCCGTAACCACATCCAGGTTCGCCACCGCTTTCGCCATGTCTTCGTCATTGCTGTTCAGGCCTAGGCTCACCAAGCGGTTACGCACCAACACCAGCTCACCCACCATGTTCATGATGGTATCCAGTGTCGAGGTGTCCACACGCACGGTGGCATCAGCCACTTTGGCTTTTTCTTTGGCGGCAGCACGTGCTGGCGCCGCAGGGGCTGCCGCTTGTGCCGCATGCACGGCCGCAGCAACGACAGGCACTGGCTCAGAGGTAACAGACTCAGAAACAACAGGCTCAACCGGTGCTGGCATCGCAGAGGCCGCATTAACGGCATCTTGCGCTTCAACCGCTGTCGCACTTGGCAACGTATCGGCGCCTGAAAGCACGTCATCCAGCATGTTGGCAACCGGGTTGGTGGCAAAGTCCAGCTCTTCCGCAGACGGGCCTTTACCGCTGCCGTGCAACTCATCCAACAGACGCTCAAACTCGTCATCTGTCATCAGATCATCGCCATCCACGCTCATGCTCGCAGGTGCAGAGGCCGGCGCTGTATTTGCAGGTGCTGTATTCACCGGAGCAACATCGGCAACCGGTTCCACTTGGGTGGTGAAATCACTGCAACCCGGGCCTTTACCTGCACCGTGCAGTTCATCCAGCAGACGCTCAAACTCGTCATCGGTGATGTCGCCGGTTTCCGATTGGATCTGGCTAACTAAATCATTGTTGACGAACGCAGAAGCCGCTGGCGTTTCCGGTGCAGCAACCGGCGCAATCGCCTCTGCGCCCGGGGCACGACCAATGCCATGTAACTCATCCAGCAGACGATCAAACTCGTCTTGCGTCATGTCATCCACCGAATCACCGGCAATGGCAGCACTGTCATCCACCGCAGGTGTCGCGACAGGCGCGATCACAGGAGCGGCAACCGGCTCAACAACCGGTGCAACAGTGACGGTTTCCGCCACGGTTTCCACGACCTCAACCGCCGGCGCAGCCGCTTGCTGCAGCTCTTCCGGTGTTGGCGGCAGGCTGAAACGGTGCAGGGCTTCAAGCAACGCAGGCTCAGCCGGATCCACCGGTTCGCGATCTTGTACCTGACCGAACATCACGTTAATGGTGTCCAGTGCCTGCAAAATCACATCCATCAGCTCTGCATTCACGGTACGCTTACCAGTACGAAGCAGGTCAAAGATGTTTTCTGCGCCGTGACAGGCGTCAACCAGCGCAGTGAGCGAAAGGAAACCTGCCCCGCCTTTCACGGTATGGAAACCACGGAAGATGGCGTTCAGCAATTCTGCATCGTCAGGACGACGCTCCAGCTCAACCAACTGCTCAGAGAGCAACTCTAGGATTTCCCCGGCTTCAATCAAAAAGTCCTGCAGGATATCTTCATCTAAATCAAAGCTCATTTCGTTCCTCTAAAATCCTAGGCTCGACAGCAGGTCGTCGACATCGTCCTGGGTAGACATCACATCTTCACGCACCTCGCTGTTGACGATCGGCCCTTCTGGAGCCAGACCACAAACCGGACGGGATGCCGTAGCGTTGTCATCTTGTTCCATGCCAAATGCTTTGAGGATTTCCACCAGCTGATCTTCCACTTCATGCACCAGCTCAATCACCCGACGGATGATTTGCCCGGTCAGATCCTGAAAGTCCTGCGCCATGAAAATATCGGTCAAATGGCTGCGCAGCACTGTGCCGTCACTCTCGACCTGAGTGAGCAAGTGATCGATGTCATGACACAGGGATTTGAACTCCATCAGTTCAATCTGGCCATCCATCAACTTCTGCCAACGCGGGTGGATCTGCTGCAACGTATCACCTAAACGGTCGGCCAACGGCTGAATGCTGTCTACCGCATCCATGGTTTTGTTGGCGGCCGCTTCGGTTTTATCAATCACATACAGCAAGCGATCACGGGCATCGGGAATGTCCGTTTTGGCTAAATCGTTAATGCGGGGATCAAGGCGGAAATTGGCCAGCGAGTCATGCAACTGACGCGTCAGGCGGCCCACTTCGGCATACACAGGATCGTGACTGTCTGAAACGATACCTGTCAGTATCCTGTTTGCACCATCCTGGTTCCCCGCTTCAAGCAGACTGACAAGCTCTTTGGCCTGATCAAGTGTAATCATGGTAATTGTTGTCCTTTTACGCCCAACGATAACTTACTGCATACGCTCGAAAATTTTATCCAGCTTTTCTTTCAGTGTGGCAGCGGTAAAAGGCTTCACGATGTAGCCATTCACGCCCGCCTGTGCTGCTTCAATGATCTGCTCACGCTTCGCTTCTGCGGTGATCATCAGCACTGGCAGGTGACGTAGCTGTGCATCAGCACGAATGTGCTTTAGCAAATCAATCCCTTGCATGCCCGGCATGTTCCAGTCGGTCACCACAAAGTCAAAGTCACCTTTTTTCAACATCGGCAGGGCTGTCAATCCATCATCCGCCTCTTGGGTGTTGTTAAAGCCCAAATCACGCAGCAAGTTCTTAACGATTCGGCGCATTGTTGAAAAGTCATCAACAATGAGGATTTTCATGTTTTTATTCAAAGTTGCCTCCACTGAGGTCACAGTGTTTTAGCTAATGGGTATTACGCAGTCCACGCCTTGAGCTTGGACCGCAAGCGTTGCATCGCCTGACTATGTATCTGGCAAATTCGGGATTCGCTGACCCCGATCACAGCCCCGATCTCTTTGAGGTTAAGTTCCTCGTCATAGTAAAGAGACAGGACTAAAGCCTCTCTTTCCGGCAGGGTTTTGATGGCTTCCGCGAGTGCGAGGCGGAAATTATCGTCTACAACCCCCTGAAAAGGAAGATTTTCTTCTGCAGAATCCCCACAAGAGACAGCATCTTCCGCCACTCCCAGGTCATCCATGCCTACCAAGCGACCACAATTCACATCGTTTAAGGCCTGGTGGTACTGCTCGAGACTCATCTCAAGATGGGCAGCAATTTCCTGATCGGTCGGATCGCGGCCCAGTATGCTCTCAAGCACAGAAATGGCTTCGGTAATGCGGCGACTGTTTTTGTATACCGAGCGCGGTACCCAATCGCCACGGCGGATGTCATCCAACATCGCGCCACGAATCCGGATCCCGGCAAAGGTTTCAAAACTCGCCCCTTTGCTCGGATCGTAATTTTGTTGCGCCTCCAGCAAGCCAATCATGCCGGCCTGAATAAGATCTTCCAGCAAGATATTGGGGGGCAATCGCCCCATCAAATGGTGCGCAATGCGCTTCACCAGCGACGAATAACGCGCGATGAAGGCTTGCGGACTTTCCTGATAGCGGCCATAGGTCAGTGCTTTATTCACTGAAAGGCACCTCTTGCTGTGGGCGCTTGATCAGAAGTTTTTCCACAAAGAATTCTAAGTGACCACCCGGGCTGGATGGCACCGGCCAAGTCACGGCTTTGCTTGCCAGCGCAGTCATCGCTAATGCGGCCGGGCTGCGTGGGAAGGCTTCTACCACCACGCGCTGACGTTTCACTGACTGACGCACACTGTCGTCCAGCGGAATACACGCCACCAACTCCAGGTTGGCCTGCAAGAAACGCTCAGTCACGCGGGTCAGCTTGGCAAACAAATCGCGGCCTTCGCGGTAACTGCGCACCATGTTGGCGACAATCTTGAAGCGCTGCACATCGTATTCACGGCTCAGGATCTTGATCAGGGCGTAGGCATCGGTGATTGACGTTGGTTCATCACACACCACAACAAGTACATCTTGTGCTGCGCGCGAGAAGCTCAACACCATGTCAGAGATACCGGCAGCGGTATCCACCAACAGCACATCGATGTCATCTTCCAGCGTACTGAACGCACGGATCAGGCCCATGTGCTGCGCGGCTGTCAGCTCAGCCATGTTCTGGGTACCAGAAGAAGCCGGCACGATTTTCACCCCGTAAGGGCCTTCGACAATGATGTCTTTCAGATCGCACACACCGGCCAATACGTGGGCCAAGTTACGCGTGGCGCGCAAACCGAGCATGACATCCACGTTAGCCAGACCCAGGTCGGCATCCAGCACCATGACGCGTTTGCCTTGACGGGCCATTGCAATGGCCATGTTCAAGGTGACGTTTGTTTTCCCTACGCCGCCCTTACCGCCCGTAACCGTAATCACTTTGGTCGAGGTAAGCTGTGTCATACGGCGTAAACCGCTCGCTTGATCGTACATGCTGGTCTCAATCATAAAAGTCTGCCGACTGGTTGTCAGAGCTATCGCTAGTCCAGTAATGGGGTTGCTGAGTTAACTCTTGTTCTAGTAATTCATTTGCTCGTGCAACCAAGTAGTTACCCGTAGCGACCTTAATATCTTCCGGCACGCGCTGGCCGTCTGCCAGATAGGCAATCGGCAACACATGCTGAATCGCCACACTCACCACTTCTCCGAGGCTGAGCGATTCATCTAATTTGGTCAGCACGCATCCCGACAGCGGAATACGGCGGAAATGTTCAATGGTTTCATGCAACACGCGACGCTGCGCGGTGGCTGGCAACACCAAGAAGCTGCGGATCTGTGAGCCGCTGTTTTGCATCAGGGTGTCTAACTGTTCAGACAGGCGAATATCACGCTGCCCCATACCGGCGGTGTCGAGCAAAACCAAGCGGCGATGACGAAGCTGATGAAGAATATCGGCCAGTTCCTCGGCATCTTTAGCCACACGTACCGGACAGCCCATAATGCGCCCGTAAGTGGCTAACTGTTCATGGGCACCGATACGGAAGGTATCTGTGGTGACCATGGCAATTTGATCCGGCCCGAAGTCCATCGCAGCACGCGCTGCCAGTTTCGCAATCGTGGTGGTTTTGCCGACCCCCGTTGGGCCAAGCAGGGCGACCACGCCGCCGGTGTCCAAAATGCAGTCATCAGTGGTGATGATCTGATCGGTCAGTAAATCCAACAGGGCTGGCCACGCTTCATTCGCGGGCACATCTTCCGGAATGTAACAGGCCAGTTGATCCGACAATTCCGGTGACAAGCCCATTTTCTCTAAGCGCTTGATCATCATGGCGCGCATCGGTTCGCGACGTTCCACTTCCTGCCACATCAAACCCGACACCTGATGCTCAAGCAGGCGGCGGATAGAAGCCAGTTCGTTACGCATGGCATCCATTTCACCGGCGCTGTGCTGGCTGGCTTTCGGATCGTAGCGGCTTGGGTCTAAACGGTTATTGCCACGACCATAACTGGCTGAGGCGCCTTGCGGTTCATGACGACGCTGCGCACCGACACTTTCTGGCTGACGCACTTCCGGACGACGGTAATCGCCGATATCCAGCGCATGCGACGGACGCTGGCCAAAACCGTGTCCGTTGCCCTGTCCAGACAGACCTTGAGCGGACATACCTTGAGCAGACATACCACTATTTGCCATGCCATGCCCGCCTGCGCCCTGAGACGCTCGGCTGCTCTGCGCCGCTGCGTTGTAACCACCACGCAGGCCCGGCTGTTCTGCCGCACGCGACGACGCCCCATTGCCACCCATTGATGGGTGACCAAAGCCACCTTGTGCACCACGGTTGTCACGCTGATCGTAACCACCCTGACGGAAGCTGCTTTGCATCGGTTCCGGCTCGCTGTAGCGGCTATCACGTCCCATGCCTGGTGAGGCCGACGCCGGATGGCCACCTGCATGCAGGCCACCCGAGTGCGGGCCACCCGAATGCAGGCCACCCGAATGCGTGCCACCCGAATGCTGATTCTGGTGTTTACTTTGACGCTGTAACAAGGCGGATAACGAGTCGGATTCATGCTCCGCCTCATCGGCCTCGTTACCGGTATAATTCTGTAGCACATTGGCAAAACGGCTGGTGCTCGCCGACTGCAACTGCACCTGATCGTCAGCCAGGTTGCGCTTAGCCTGACCTAAGCGATCCGCCAACATTTGACGGGTCGATGCCGACGCCGGTGGTGTGGTGTCAGCATCGGTATCCACCGCTGCCACAATCTCCACCCCACCCGTGACCTTTTTGTTGGACATGATCACGGCATCCGCGCCTAATTCTTCTTTTACCTGACTCAGGGCTGTGCGCATGTCCTTGGCAAAAAAACGTTTAATCTTCACTTCTATTATCCTGCTTCATCATGCTTTGGCTCAGGCCTCACCACTTCCTTCCTGTGACGCTGGCGCTTGGCTTTACTGATTACCAACCGCACTCACGATGCGAATTTGTTTCTCATCCGGCACTTCCTGATAAGACAGCACGCGCAAGGATGGAATGGTGTTTTTCACGAACTTCGCCAATGTCGAACGCAGCACGCCCGATGTTAGCAACACAGCAGGTTCGCCTTTGAGCTCCTGCTGCTGGGTGGCTTCCGCCAAGGAGCGCTGTAAACGCTCCGCCAGCCCCGGTTCAATGCCGGTCGATTCCCCTCCGGCAGATTGCATTGTCTTATGCAAAATCTGTTCCAACTCAGGCACCAAGGTAATCACCGGCAATTCAGGCTCTATACCATTGATTTCCTGACAAATTAGTCGTTTCAGGCTGATACGTACGGCGGCAGTCAGGATGTCGGGATCTTGACTCTTGGCGGCGTACTCGGACAAAGTCTGTACAATGGTGCGCACATCACGGATTGGGATCCCTTCATGCAGCAAGTTCTGCAGCACTTTCACCACCACACCCAACGGCAGCTGATCCGGCACAAACCCTTCCACCAGCTTCGGCGTGTTCTGCGCCAGCATTTCCAGCAAGTTCTGTACTTCTTCATGACCCAGCAGCTGCGAGGCGCAGTTGGTCAGAATTTGGCTCAGATGTGTCGCCAGTACGGTCGCGGAATCCACCACGGTGTAGCCCAAGGCCTGGGCGTGTTCACGTTGCGGCTCCATGATCCACACCGCATCCAGACCAAAGGCCGGATCGCGGGTCGCTTCACCGTCGATATGGCCAAACACTTGGCCCGGATTAATCGCCAGCTCCATGTTCGGGTGAATATTCGCTTCACCACAGGCGACCCCCATCAAACTGATACGGTAGGTATTGGGCGGTAGTTCGAGGTTATCGCGAATGTGTACCGGCGGGATCAGGAAGCCGAAGTCCTGCGACAGTTTCTTACGCACACCCTTCACACGTTCCAGCAGCTCACCGCCTTGTTCTTTGTCCACCATCGGGATCAAGCGGTAACCCACTTCCAGACCGATAATGTCCACCGGCTGTACGTCATCCCACGACAACTCTTTTTGCGGCGGCGGTGCCATCAGATCCGTCGCCGGTTTCTCGGCTTCTGCGACAGCAGCGGCTTGCGCCTGTTTAATGCGCCAGTAAGCAAAGCCACCCACTATCGCGGCAAAAAGCAAGAACGGGATATGCGGCATGCCCGGCACCACCCCCATCACAAACAAGATCGCACTGGTAATGACCAGGGCTTGCGGGTTATTGAACATTTGATGGGACATTTGCTGGCCCATGTCTTCGTCAGTATTTTGACGAGTCACCAGCATTGCGGCAGCAATAGACAGTAGCAAAGAAGGGATCTGCGCGACCAGACCATCACCGATGGTCAGCAAGCTGTAGATTTCCATCGCCGCGCCAAAGCCAAGGCCGTGCTGGCCCATGCCGATCACAACCCCACCGATAATGTTCATAAACAGAATCAAGATACCGGCAATGGCATCGCCTTTTACGAACTTCGAGGCACCGTCCATCGAACCATAAAAGTCGGCTTCTTTGGTCACTTCAAAACGGCGTGCACGGGCTTGGTCTTGGTCAATCAAACCGGCGTTCAAGTCAGCATCGATCGCCATCTGTTTACCCGGCAAGGCATCCAGGGTGAAACGGGCACTCACTTCCGAAATACGTCCCGCACCTTTGGTCACCACCATGAAGTTAATGATCATCAAGATAAGGAACACCACCAGACCCACGGCATAGTTACCGCCAATCACAACGGCACCAAAGGCATGGATCACATGCCCCGCCGCTTCCGGCCCTTCATGACCATACAGCAAGACGACACGGGTCGAGGCCACATTCAATGCCAATCGCAGCAAGGTCGCGATCAACAAGATGGTAGGAAACGCAGCAAAATCCAGCGGGCGACGGGCATAAATGGTGACCAATAAAATCACCATCGCCAACGCGATATTGAAGGTAAATGCCATGTCCAACAGCAACGGCGGCATCGGCAAAATAACCATGCCGAGCGTGGCCAGTACCATGACCGGCGCGCCAAGAGCAGGCATCGCCCCTAGTCGTGAAAATGGTAATTTATCGGAAAAAGGTAAAGAAAATTTCATGTCATCCGGTTACGGCAGCAAAGCACTCTGTAAGTCACGCGATTTACGTAATATCGCGCTTATATGCAAGATGCATTCCAATAAACCGTCAAGATATTGACGCGCGGATGTAGGGGCGAGGAAAAGCGAGGAGCAGGAACGAGTTTTAAGGGACGAGTCTCGAGGAAGAGCGGAGTTAAGAGCGGCCCTGTGGTCCTGTGGTCC